>NZ_JBAURI010000303.1:0-3817 GCF_049581145.1 Bradyrhizobium sp. | reverse complement strand
CTCGACGCCCTCCGCGACAATCGACATTTCCAGGCCATGGCCGAGGTCGATCACGGCCCGAACGATCGCCGCCGACTGCGGGTTGCGGCCAAGATTCATGACAAAGGTGCGGTCGATCTTGATTTTGTCGAACGGAAACGCCTGCAGATAGCTCAACGAGGAATAACCGCTGCCGAAATCGTCCATCGAAACGCAGACGCCGAGCGCCTTGAGCCGCCGCAGCAGCGCAAGGCCGCGGTCGAAATCCTCGATCAGGACGCCCTCGGTGATTTCGAGTTCGAGCCGGCCCGGCGCGAGCCCGGTCTCGAGCAGGATCGAGTGCACCAGGCCGACGAGGTCGCCGTGCATGAACTGCGCCGGCGACAGGTTGACGGCGATCTGCAGCGGCTTCGTCCAGGACGCCGCCTCCTTGCAGGCCTCGCGCAAAATCCATTCGCCCATCTCGACGATCAGGCCGCTTTCTTCCGCGAGCGGGATGAAATCGCTGGGCGGCACGAAGCCGCGCATCGGATGCAGCCAGCGGGCGAGCGCCTCGAAGCCGATGATCTCGCTGTCGGCGACGCTCCGTCCCGACATCGCCTGCGGCTGAAAATACAGTGACAGCTCGCCGTTCTTGATCGCAACCGACAATTCCTGGTGCAGCACGCGACGGTCGCGAATCTGCTGATCCATTTCCGGTTCGTACAGGCTGATCGAGCCGCGCGACTTCTGCTTGGCGCGGAACAGCGCCGCGCCGGCATTGGCAAGCAGGGACGCGGCATCTGCGCCGTTGTGCGGGAACACGGAGATGCCGGTGGTGACGCCGGTGCGAACCGACTTGCCGTCGATCTGGAACTCGTTGGCGAGCGCCGCAGCGAGCTTTTCGGCCAGTGCCTTGCCGGCGTCGGGTTGCTTGCCGTCGATGATCAGGCCGAACTCGTCGCCGGACAGGCGTGCCACGACGCCGCCGCGGGCCGCGGCCTGGATCCGGCGCGCCACCTCGATCAGGAGCTTGTCGCCGGTGGCGTGGCCGAACACGTCGTTGACCTCTTTCAACCCGTCGAGATCGACGGACAGCACCGCAAATTCCTCGCCGGTGTCGGCGCAAGCCTCGATCATCTGCGCGAGCGCCTGCAGGAACGCCGCCCGATTGGGCAGATCGGTCAATCCGTCATGATAGGCCATATGGGCCATGCGCGATTCGGTCTGGCGGCGATCGGTTACGTCCTCATGGGTCTTGATCAGGTATTGCGGTTCGCCGGTCTCGTCGAGCAAGGTCATGCGGCGGGTCAGGAACAGCCGCAAACCGTCCTTGGTCGATATCGGATGCTCCTCGGTCAGCAGCGAGCGCTTCTTGATCGCCGCTTCGTCCCGGGCGATGATCAGCTTTGCCTCGCGCGGATTGAAGATGTCCGCCGCCGTCAAGCCGGTGACGTCCTCGCGCCGCCGGTTGAGGATGGCCTCGGCGCTGCGATTGGCCAACAGGTATCGCCCATCGCTGACGCGCTCGACGATCAGCGAGACCGGGATATTGTCGACCACGAGCTCGAGGAACTTCTTGGCGTTTTCGAGCTCCTTGGACAGCGACCGCCGTTCGGTGACGTCATCGAACAGCGCGATCAGGAATTCCGGCTGGTTCTTTTCGTTGCGCGCGACCACGCGGTTGGAAGCCAGGATGCGCTTCTGCTTGCCGCGCTCGACGATCAGTTCGCTGCGATAGTGGCCGTCGGGGGCGTCCAGCGCGGCGCGGTCCGCCGCGTCGATTCCGGCAGCGGTATCGGGCGTGAAGATCTCGTCGGCGCGCTTGCCGACGATGTGATCGCGGGAAAACCGCGAGAAACGCTCGAATGCGCGGTTGGCGAAGATATAGCGGCCGTCCTCGATACTCTTGGCGGCGACACAGACCGGCACGTTGTCGAGCACCGATTCCAGGAACTGCTTGGTCGATGCCAGTTGCCGCGACAGCAGGCGTTGTTCGCTGAAATCCTCGTGGGTCGCGATCGAACCGCCGTTCGGCAATGGGAAATAGCGCACCAGGACCGATTTGCCGTTCGGCAATTCGGTAATCAGGCCTTCGGGCTTCGCCGCGTTGGCGTAGAAATCCTCGGTGCTGACATCGACAAGCCCGCGCCTGCGCCGCAGCGCCAGCAGTTCCGGCCCGGTCATGTTCTTCGCGATGTCCGAGCGCGACAGACCGTAAAGCTTAAGGTACCGATCGTTGCAAAACACGATCCGCCGCTGCGGATCGGTCATCACGACGCCATGGCTCAGATTGTTCAGGGCCGAGCTGACGAACGCGTTCTTGCGCATCTGCGAATGCTTGACATTGCGCAGCGCCGACTGAATCCACAGCACGATGGAGGCGCAGAACGCGCAGATCACAATGCCGCCGATCAGCGCTTCCCAGAGCACATTTGGCTCCAGCAAGCCGAGATAGGTCGCCGGGACCACATGACCGGAAAGCGCAAGAGCGGGAGGGCATGGGGCGAGAACCGCGACCAGGCATGCCGCGGCCCGCGCAGGAATCGAGTTCTTGCCGCCTGCCTGCCAGATCTTGCCAGCCATCAGTCACCCGAAGATTTCCGGGGGGAGTGTCTGGCTTCAGGGGTTTGGATCGGGTAAACGCTTACGTCTGCACGCGAAAAACCCAGCTTGGTTGACGGCAATTGCCCTGACATGATTACCGCCTGGTTAACGGAAACCCCTCTTCGAGGGCGTTGCGTCGCCGCTTTTGCCGGTCTTGCAAGAACATCGACCGTCGCAAGGCCATCGATCGAGGCTGCGCATGGACAGGGTTGATTGCGTCGTCATCGGCGCGGGCGTGGTCGGCCTTGCGGTCGCGCGCCGGCTGGCGCTAGCCGGGCGGGAAGTCATCGTGCTGGAGGCGGCCGAAGGCATCGGCACCGTGACGTCCTCGCGCAACAGCGAGGTGATCCACGCCGGCATCTACTACAATGCCGGCAGCCTGATGGCGCGGATGTGCGTTGCCGGCAAGCGCGCGCTGTACGCCTATTGCGCCGATCACGGCATCCCGCACAAGAACTGCGGCAAGCTGATCGTCGCAACCACGCCGAAGGAATCCGAAAAACTGCAATCGATCCGTGCGCACGCCGAGGCCAACGGCGTGCTCGACATGCAGATACTCCCGGGCGAGGCCGCGCGCGCGCTGGAGCCGGCGCTCAACTGCGACGCGGCGCTCGTGTCGCCATCCACCGGGATCATTGACAGCCATGCCTACATGCTGGCGCTGCGAGGCGATGCCGAGGCGGCCGGAGCAGCCTTCGCATTTCACACCCCGGTGCTGCGCGCCAGGGCGGCGCCCGGAACAATCGAGCTCGACGCCGGCGGCAAGGCGCCGATGACGCTGCAATGCCGGCTTCTGGTCAACGCGGCCGGACTGGACGCGCCGGCGACCGCACGACGGATCGACGGCATGCCGCCTGAGCTCGTTCCGCAAGCCTATCTCGCCAAGGGCAATTATTTCAGCTGCAGCGCCAAGGCGCCGTTTTCGCGGCTGATCTATCCGGTGCCAGAACCCGGGGGATTAGGCGTGCATCTCACTCTCGACATGGCCGGACAGGCACGCTTCGGCCCTGACGTGGAATGGGTTGACCGGATCGACTACGCCGTGGATCCAGCGCGGGCGGAAAGGTTCTATCCGGCGATCCGAAAATATTGGCCGACGCTACCCGACGGTGCGCTGATGCCGAGCTATTCCGGCATGCGGCCCAAGATCGTGCCGCCGGCGGTCGCGTCGCAAGACTTCGTGATCCAGGGCCCGCGGGACCATGGCGTCGACGGGCTGATCAACCTGTTCGGAATTGAATCGCCTGGGCTG
>NZ_JBAURI010000302.1:0-2352 GCF_049581145.1 Bradyrhizobium sp. | reverse complement strand
GGCTAAGCCTGCGGCTGTCGGTCCGGTTGCACCGCGAGGTGCGCAATCTTGGCGCTGCTCGCCGGCCGTCAAGACGCGTCAGCGAGCAAGCCATCCGCAGCCGGCACGGCGGTCGCGCGGCGCGCTACGGCCATGGAGCGACGCCAATGACGTGCTCGCCCGACCGTTTCCCGAGGAGGATCAAGCCTCGCCCAGGATCGGAAGGACCTCGCGCTGCCAAGCCGTATTAACCGCGACTGCGGTGCCGCCGTAAAATGCGGCGAGCGCCGACGCGATCATGAGGTAGCCGCCAATCCGACCCGTCTGGGTCCAGCCCGCGAGCAGCGACAAGCCAGCCAACAGATAGCCGAGGCCAGCAAATCCGGTCATCAGCATGGCAACCACATTGATGCGCCATGCTGCGATAGACAATGATAGTGCGACATAGCCAAATGATTCCAGCATGCATCCTTGCAGCAGGTCAGAGGCGCGTCCTTGCGGCAATAATCCACCCGCTTCCACCAGGAGCAGCAGGCCGCGCGTGAGATTCAGCGCACCGAGCGAGCAGAACGCACTGGCGAGAAACGCATTGTTGCGCCGATAAAGAAACAGCCCGGCGATGAACGGCACGAGTCCGGAATAGACCAGTAGCGTGGGAAAAAGCATCGTTGCCTGGCCGACGGCGATCGCACCCGCTTCGAACAGACCGGTGACGCCGAGCCCGGAAGCGGATGACCAGAAGCCGAGCGAGGCGGCATCCCCGAAGGAGGCGATAGTGTGGCCTTCCAAACCGCGCACGGTGTCCTCGCCAAGATGCGAGAACACCGGACCGCCTCGGGCCCACACACCTTGCACCGGCCGTTTCGCCGCCTCGTTGCGCAGCTCCAAAATGTCGTCCATCACAATTCCTTCCCTCGAACAGAGCCTCGCGAGGCGCTGCTCTTGCGAAACGGCGCTTGATCACGTCTGTTCCTATCACGACGCTCCCTGCGACCCGGGGTCAGCTGTGCTGGAAAGCGATTTTGCGGCTATCGACCGCAGCGTGGCGAGGGCGACGAGACGGGGAGTTCAACTGTCGTGCTCCGCCGCTCCTCTTGGCAGCCACACGCGGTGAACCCGTGTCGTCAAACAGGCCGAGACGGACGCCTCGCATCACCACGCGTCCAGCGCCTCGAGCTCAGCGGCATGGATGTCCGCGCAGGTGATGTCGAGTTCGACGCGGAGGCGTAAAGTAAGGCAACTCGAGCCAGCGGCCTCCATGGAGGCGCCCGATCGCGCAAGTCCGAATGCGTCGTCGCGGATCAACAGGCCAGGATCAACAGGCCACGATCAACATGGCCATGGCGCGCAGTCAGCCGCTGACGAATGCGGCCAACCGCTCGCCCTGACTTGCCGAGCCATCACTCTGGCAGAACGGTCGTCAACTCAGCCGCATTCGCGTTCGTCACGCTGCCATTCAGAATGTTGGTCAAATCCACATTTTTTCCGTAGTAGTTGCGGTCGTCTTCTCGGTTCGAAGTGATATCGGTCACGCTGATCGTTGCTCCGATGTAGGCGCCAGCCGTATCCGACCACAAAACGATGTCGCTCTTGCCCCAGGATTCCTGGGAGTTGTCGGAATAGTTGGCGATCGATATCCCGGCTCCAGCGTTCAGCGAAAAGCTGTCCGACCGCCTGAAGGCGTCCACCGCCTTTTGGTTCATCAGCACGAAGACAACCGCGCCGCCGGAACCGCCAACCTGAGGTCCGACGCTAATGCCTCCGAGGTCGTAAAATGCCGGATCGCTCCATTTTCCGTTCTCGTGAACCGTGAGCAATCCAGCTCCGCCGCGTGCGCCGACGACGAGGGCGCCCCGGCCGAACTCGGGAACGATGTAAAGGCCTTTTGCCGTCTTGACGAGCTGTGCGAGCTTGTTGTCGGCTTCCATCTTCTTGATCACGCCGACCGAGTCGTTCACGAGCGCCTGTCCGGCGCCGCCATTGCTGTTGCGTGTCGGCGCAGCACCCGTGGTCATCGACCGCGAGCCGGTGGCGGCAAGATCGCTCGAATTGCCCGGCGCGGCCGCCACCGAAGGCCCTTTGGGCTGCGGCAGGTTTTCCGCCCGCTGGAGATGCTTTTCCAGGATCGGAACGGACGCTTTGGCCCAGGATTTCAAGCCGGCCTCCTTGTCGTCTGAGCCGGTCCCGGCATAATCGGTGAAGATCTTGATTGCCGCTTCATGGCCCTTGATCTGGCTTTCCCGATATTGCCGTTCGAAAGCTGCGCCCGACAACGATTTCAACTCTTGCAGCTTCTGCCGATGCTCGCTGTCGAGGCCTGAAGGAATCGTGACGTTCGGCATGCTGGCCACCTGGTTCTTCAGGTCGTCTGCC
>NZ_JBAURI010000301.1:0-28162 GCF_049581145.1 Bradyrhizobium sp. | reverse complement strand
ACTCGAGACGGACAGGATCGAGGTGGAGCGGGGAGACCTGGTGTGCTTCCATTCGGGTTTTGGTGACCTGGTTGTCTCATCGTCCGGCACGCTCGATGCCGCCGACGTGCACCCCGCTCGCTGTTCCGAACTGGACGGACGCGACCAACGGCTGCTTCAATGGATCGACGCCGTGGGGCTGGCTGCATTGATTTCAGACAACATCGGGATCGAGGTGCTCCCCGCCCATGCGGCGGATGGCGAAAGATACGCGTCATTGCCGCTTCACGAATTCTGCCTGTTCAAGGTTGGCGTCGCACTCGGCGAGCTCTGGTACCTTTCCGAGCTCGCCGACTGGATGAGGCAACATGAGCGTCGATACTTCCTCCTTACCGCACCCCCGCTGCGCCTGCCTGGTGCCGTGGGCTCGCCTGTCACGCCGTTGGCGACGGTTTGACCTTGCACCGCGCGTTGAAACCGGGAGCCTCCGATGAGCCAAACAGACCGACGCGTCGTTCTTGTGACCGGAGGCGCAAGCGGCATCGGCCTTGCGATCGTGCGCCGATTTCTGGCCGAGGGCTGCCGCGTCGCTTTTTTGGCAAGAACATCAGAGCATGTGGAGCGGGCGCTCGACGGCTTCGGCCACGACGTCGATCGGCTCGTCGCCGAGACGATCGACGTGACGCGCCGAGACGATATCGCCGGTTTCATCAGTCGCATCCGCCAGCGTTGGGACGAGATCGCGGTTCTGGTGAACAACGCGGGGATGTCTCCCAAACGCCAAGACTTGGACGCGCCGTGGCTTGCGCAGACTTCGCTCGAGGAATGGGCGCGGGTCATCGACGTCAACCTCAACGGACCATTCATTCTTATGCAGCTCGTCGCGACGGCGATGATTGCTCGGCACCATGGGCGCATTGTCAATATCGGGTCGATCGCGGGCCGTACCATGCCGCTAATCGCGGGGCCACATTATGCGGCGTCCAAGGCGGGCCTCGTCGGCTTGACCCGAGCGGCGGCGCGCGATCTCGCCCCGCACGGTATCACGGTCAATTGCGTCGCTCCTGGCCGGATTCTCAGCGCGATGACGGGGCCGCCTGAGGCAGCGGTCAACAGCGCTGCTCTCAAGCGCATTCCGGTCGGCCGCTTTGGAACCGCGGAGGAGGTGGCGGACGTCGTCGCCTTCCTTGCCTCGCCGGCGGCGGGATTCATTACCGGCGCGACCGTCGACATCACCGGCGGCGAGTTCGCCGCCTGAGCACCTTACTGGATCGCGGCTTCAATCACGTCGAACTCATCGAGCACGCAGTCATGAAGCGAAATGGGCGGGTGGGCGGCCGGAGCGCTGAACTTCTGCGGCGTCTTCCGAAATTGCGCCGCCGCCCGCCATGATCACCGGTGCGCGAGCCGCGGCGATCACGTCCGCAGCGCGCTCGAGCGCCTCGGTTGCGGGTCTCGTACAATCAGTCGGCCTGATCCGGAGCGCGTGCTCTGGCACAAGGCGCATGCAGCCGCTAATTCGCGCAGCACGGCAGCGGGCGAAAATAGCAGTGCAACCGGTACAGCATACTGGTTCGGAGCAACTTTGCCGTTCATGGTCCTGCTGCCCGCAGCGCGCAGGGCCGCAATCGTTAGATGCCGCCGCGGCCGAGGTCGATCGCGGGCTGTCTGGCGGTACGTCAAACTAAGCTGTGCCGGGTGGCTCCGCGGCATGCAGGGCCAGGCCGGCAGCTCGGCATACGTCCTCTATGAGGCAACGTACCGCTCTTGCTTCCCGCGGCAAATTATCGAGGGGCCGGCTCCAGTAGTCGGAGACCGCCACCGCGGCCAATCGGGCCTTTACCCCCAGGCCGACCAGGCCCGGCGCAGGCGCGCCCAATATTGCTTTCTCAACTGACGAAAGTCTGTGCGAGAGCGCCTCGATCAGTTGAGCCGCTTCCGCCTCAGGATCACCATCCGCTTTTTCTGCAACCAGGGAAACATAGTTTTGTTCGACGGCCCTGATGTTCGCCGTGAGGGCTTCAAATTGCTGCCCGAGAACAACTAGAGCCGCGTCGTCAATCATCCGTCCGTCCGAGACGATCGCATCAGCAAGTGCGTCATTCACGAGCCTTCTTCCGTGGTCTCTCATGCTGTTTTTGCTCATCTGCCGACCCTGCTGACCAATTCCTTACTCATCAATGATTGCAACCGCCCGGGTCCATCCTGCAGACGCCGCCCGGATCTTCACCGGGAAACAGGCAACCTGAAAGCCGTGTGGCGGCAAAACCTCAAGGTTGTTGAGTTTTTCAATGTGGCAGTACGCGATTTCCGTCCCTGCCCGATGACCCTCCCAAATCTGGGAGACGTCGCCGGTCTTCCCGAACCGTTCCGCCATAAACTTGTACGGCACGTCCCAGGACCATGCGTCGGTACCGGTCACCCGAACGCCGCGTGACGTGAGATAGAGCGTCGCTTCCCGGCCCATGCCACAGCCCGATTCGACGTAATCGTGCTGGCCAAACTTCTCGCCGGCGGAGGTATTCACAAGGACGATGTCGAACGGCTCGAGTTGATGTTCGATACGACCGAGCTCCTCGTCGACATCCGCCGCCGTGACGACGTATCCGTCCGGAAACCGTCTGAAGTCGAGCTTTACACCGCGGCCGAAGAACCATTCGAGCGGCATCTCGTCGATCTTGGCGGACGGATCGCCGTTCATCATCGATGACGCGTAGTGCCACGGCGCGTCGACGTGCGTTCCGTTGTGCGTCGAGAGATGGAGGCGCTCAAGTGCAAATGCCTCTCCGTTCCGAAGCGTTTGCGGGTCGAGATTTCTGTACCGCTCTGTCCACCAATGCAGGGTGTCCTTGTGCCCAAGATACTCAATGGACAATTCGTACCCTGCCGGATCGGCGGGGACGCCGTTTTCCAGGGGTACCGAGAGATCGACAATCTGGCGTTGCATGCGGACCCTTTCGGCTCGCCGCAATGGGCAGGATCTGGCCCATGCTCTGAAGGCGAACCGAATGCCTCCGCAGGCAGGTACTAATTAATCAGTCAGTCAAGTCAAGTGCGGAGCTCCTATGCAGGTAGGTAGTTTCAAGCTCCTTGACGGATTTCTCACTTTAAGGTTGAATGGTACGTTGGTAGGGCGGTAATGGCGAGTGCGACGCAAGAGGCGATCCTGGATGCAGCAGAGCAGGTGTTCGCGTCACACGGGTACGAAGGCGCTGCCATGCGCGAAATCGCCAAGAGAGCCGGTGTGAATCAAGCCCTGTTGCACTACCATTTCGCGACCAAAGACAATCTTTACGAGAGAGTCGTCGAACGGCGCTCCTCAGCGATCAACAATTATCGCATTGAGCTACTGGACGCACTCGATGCAGATGGTTCCATCCCCAGCCTCGAACAGTTGCTGCATGTCCTGTACGCGCCGCACGCATACATGCGCGGCGGATCAACCGATACAGTCGCCGCCTACACTCAGATGATCTTGGCGATCACGATTGGCAGCGACGAGCGCTCGAAGGCGCTCATGATAAAATATTTTGACGGCATCGCCAGGCGATTTATCGACGAGTTCATGCGGGTTCTGCCTGGGTTGTCTCGGTCCAATGCTGTGTGGGCCTACCTGTTCGCCCTTGGTGTTCGTGCGCAAGTCCACGCCAGGAACAATCGAGCCGTACGGCTGTCCGACGGCCTGTGTGACAACACCGATTTGGAAAAGGTCGTGGCGCTCGTGGTGCCCTTCGTTGCAGCGGGAATTCGCCAATTGGCTGCAATCAGTTCTCATTCCTTGCTGCCCCCCGCAGACCAGCCGCCTAGCCGTTGTCCTGCTTGACGGAGGGTAGCGACGCGCTGCCTTCAAACCGGAGAAAAATGGGGATGCGAATACGAAAGTCGACAATTGTTGTTCTTGGCGCGTTTCTCGCCTTCGTCTTGATCGTGCCAACCCTGGCAGCCACGCCGGTGAAGATCGGTTATACCGCGAGCACCGACTCCGTCGCCCTCTATGTCGGTCAAAAAGAGGGATTCTTCAAGAAGCATGGCCTGGACGTTCAGCTTCAGCTTATCGCGTTGAATTCGACGCTTCCAGCCGCAGTGCAATCGGATTCCGTTCAGATCGCCGGACCCAGCACACCGATTGTGCTGCAGGCGATCGAAGGGGGTCTCGACCTGGTCGCAGCCGCGGGCGGTGCATCCACCAGCAAGACCGCGACAAATTATGCGATTGTCGTCAAAGCGGACAAGGCTATCAGCAAGCCTCGGGATTTCGTGGGAAAGCGTGTGGGCGTTCCAGGGTTTGGCGCGACCCTGCACATCCTTTTCCGAGAATGGTTGGACCGAAATGGCGTTGACTACAAGCAGGTCAAGTTCGTTGAGACGCCATTCTCCCAGATGAACGACATTCTGAAGGCCGGCACAGTCGACGCGGTCATCAGCGCCGATCCAATGACGACGCGTATCGTTCAGGCAAAGACCGGCACCGTTCTGTCATATTTCGTTCAGGATTTCCCCGAGGGAATGCCCACGAGTGTTTACGTCACCACGCGCAAATGGGCCGAAGCCAACCCTGACGCGGTCAAGGCCTTTCGGGAGGCTATCGCGGAGAGCGCGGCCTTTGCCATCTCGCACCCGGAAGCGGCCAAACGCGCAGTTGGCGAGTATCTGAAATACCCGCCCGAAATCCTCGCCAATGTTTATCTGCCGCCGGTCGTTGCGGAGGTCACACCCGAGCGGCTCGATACGTGGATCCAAATCATGCTCAGACAGGAACTCTTGAGCAAAAAGCCCGATCCGGTTGCGTTCATTGCACATTGAGATGGGCAATGATCGAGCTCAAGGGCGTCAGTCTGGCATTCGGCGGCCGCGACGTCCTTTCTGCGATCAACCTGACAATCGGGGTTGGCGAGTTCGTTTGCGTCGTGGGCCCATCCGGTTGTGGCAAGACGTCATTGCTCCGCCTGATCGGGGGCCTCATCGCTCCGACCTGCGGAGAGATCCGTATCAACGGCAAGCCCATCGCTGGTCCGTCGCGCGATATTGCGATTGTCTTTCAAGACTATGGCCGCGCCCTGCTTCCTTGGCGCACCGCCTATGGTAACGTGTCCCTCGCATTGGAGGCGTGCGGGGTCCGTGCTGCCGACCGCGGCAAGATCATTCTGCGGCTCCTTTCAACCCTCGGCCTCGCCGAACATGCGGACAAATATCCGTCCCAGATGTCCGGGGGCATGCAGCAGCGCCTGCAGATCGCCCGATGCCTGGCTCAGAACCCGAGCATTTTCCTCATGGACGAGCCGTTCGGCGCGCTCGACGCAATGACGCGTCAGGGTTTGCAGGACGAGGTACTCCGTCTGGCGGCCGAACGGCGCACGATTACGTTTTTTGTGACCCACGACATGGAGGAAGCAATCTACCTTTCGGACCGGGTCGTTGCGTTGCACGCCGATCCAGGGCGCGTTGCCCGTGTCGTGCCGGTGAATTTATCCCGCCCGCGGCATCAGCTCGCAACGCGCGAACATCCGGAGTTTCTGCGCCTGCGCCGAGAACTTTTTGCTGCCATGGCGGAATTCCACAGGTGAAGAATTGGCGCGCATGGGTGCTCCCGGCTGTCGGCATCGCGGCGTCGGAACTCCTGATTCGCTTGACTGTATCTGACAGCGATATACTCGTTCCACCGTCCAAGGTCGCTGTGGCGGGGATGGTCGCCATCGCGGATGGAAGCCTTCTCCGGGCGACCTTCGAGACCCTGGCCGCAGCTCTTGCCGGACTGACGCTCGGTGCTGGAGCTGGCATGGTGTGCGGGATCCTGCTCGGCATGTCCCGCACTGCATTCCACTTATCCTTTCTCGCGATCGAGATCCTTCGCCCGATACCAGCTGTCGCACTCATCCCTTTGGCAATGCTTATTTTTGGTTTCGGATTTGGTATGGAGATCTCCGTCGTGGCGATTGCGATCCTGTGGCCGGTCCTGGTTCTGTCGCAACGCGCCGTCGCCAACGTCCCCGCCGTGCTGCTCGAAGTCGGGCGATTGCTTTGCCTGGGGCGCCTGAAGATCCTCATTTCGATCATTCTGCCCGCCGCGGCGCCGGAGCTCTTTACGGCGTTTCGCTTCGCGGCAGCTTATGCGCTGGTCGTTGCCGTCACGATCGAAATCTTTGCCAATCCGCAAGGATTGGGCTACGCGCTGATTGTTTCGCAGCAGATGCTGCATCCTGAGACGATGCTGGCCATGCTGTTCTGGGTCGGGGTGATCGGCTGGGGGATGAATTTCGTTTGTCTTCAATTTCAACGAACATTCTTTGTCGGGTGGAACGATACGGCGCAGGGCCCGTCGTGAGCTCCATCGACAACCTGCGTCCGATGCGTCTCGGGTTCGTTGGCGTTCTTGTCATCGTTATTGTGTGGCATTTCTGCGCCGCGAGTGGTGCGATCTCGCCGGCCTTTCTACCGACCCCGTGGGCGGCCGCGTCGGCTTTGCGCTTCGGACTGACTCATGGTGACCTCCTGGAGCAATTGGGCGACACCGTCTCGCTGATGTTCCGAGGCTGGTTCGTGGCCAGTCTCCTCGGAATCGGACTCGGGACGTTGATTGGCATTTCGCCGACGATCGGCGCCTACGTGGAGCCAACCGTTGAGTTCCTCCGGCCGTTACCGCCATCGGCGGTCGCCCCACTCGCCATCTCGCTGCTCGGTCTCGGGCCCGGGATGGTCCTGGCAGTCGTGATATTTGGTTCGGTGTGGCCGCCGCTGCTCTCCACGGCTCAGGCATTTGCATTGATCGACCCTCGCCTGCGAGAGGTTGCACGCTGCCTTGGCCTTTCGCGGCCGGCCTTCGTGCTCAAGATCGGGTTGCCGAGTATGACGCACGACCTGGTCGGTGCACTACGCGTGTCGATATCCCTGGCGCTGATCCTGACCGTTCTTGGCGAGATGCTGGCCGCACAAAACGGTCTCGGGTATGCGGCGCTGCTGGCCGCACGTTCCTTCAATGCACCCCGACTCTACGCAGCCATCATTTTGCTGGCATTCCTCGGAGCTACCGCAAACCTGATCATCCTGCTTGCGGAGCGCAGACTGATGTCTTGGAACATCCAGCGGGCGTGACGCTGCCGTCATTCTCCAGTCGGTGGTTGTCCAGCGACCCGCGCGACGGACGACACGTCCGCCGCCAGCGCACCTCACTGGATCGCGGACTCGATCACGTCGCGCTTGTCGAGCGTGCCGTCATAAAGCGAAATCGGCGGGTGTGCGTCCGGAGCGCTGATGACGTCGATCAGCCATGGTCGTCCCGACTCGATTGCGGATCGCAGAGCCGGCAGCACGTCTTCGGGCGCGTCGATGCGGATCGCATCACAGCCGCAGGCGCGGGCGATCTCAGCGTGAGAGACCGGGCCCAGCTGGCAAGCGGTCGTTGACCGGCCAAACTTCACGGTCTCGGCATCGTTCTGATATCCAAGAACGCCATTGTTGATCACGATCACGACCACCGCCAGCCTGCTGCGCACCATCGTCTCGATTTCCGCCCAGCTATGAGCGAACCCGCCGTCGCCGACGATGGCGACCACCGGATGCTGCGGTCGAGCAAGCTTGGCGCCGATCGCGAGGGGCAGCCCCCAGCCGAGGCCGGCGAGACCGCGCGGTGTGATGAAGCGCATGCCGGCCCGCAACGCGCGCAACTGGCCGACAATCCACATGGATGAATAGCTCGCATCGGCGACGACCGTCGTTTCGGGCGTCAGCACATCCTGCAGATCCCGCATCACCCGCTCCGGTCGGATCGGACGTCGGTTCGGATCTATCAAGGGAACCCGGTCGATATCGAAGGCCTTCCAGGCGGCGGCGACCCGTCTTTCGAGGTTCGGCCGCCGGCTCTGCTGGCGGCTGAGATCACGGGCTTGCAATGCTTCGCGCAATGCGTCGAGCGTCGTCTGGGCATCGCCGACCAGGCGGAGCGCTTGGTAGTTGCGACCGATCTCTTCCGGATCAATGTCGATGTGAATGAGCTCGGCGGACTTTGGCATCAAGCGCCAGCTGTCGGTGCCATTCTGATTTGTGCGGGTACCAACAAGCAGGACGACGTCAGCCTCGTCCAGGATCGGGCGCATGCGCCGGCCGAGCGAGCGCGGTCCGATAAGGGCGCCCAACACTCCGCACGACAAGGGGTGGAATTCATCGACGCTGCCCTTGCCCATGTTGGTCGTGAAGACCGGGAGATGGGCGATCTCCTGCAGTCGCGACAAAGCAACCGCAGCGCCCTGCGAAACCGCGCCGCCGCCTGCCATGATCACCGGTGAGCGGGCCTGGGCGATCATGTCCGCAGCGCGCTCGATCGCCTCGGTCGCGGGCCGCGTACGGTCAATCGGCCAGGTCCCCGAGTGCGTGCTCCGGCGTGTGCGCGGTGCAGCCGCCGGTTCGCGCAGCACGTCAGCGGGCAAAAGCAGAACTGCCGGTCCCGGCCGCCCGGTGCCGGCGGCGACGAATGCGCCATCGACATAGTCGTCCGCGCGGTCGGCGGTGAGGATGCGCCGGACCCGTTTGGCGCAGGATGAGAACAATGCGAGGTGATCGAGCTCCTGAAACGCGTTGCGGTCCATTTGCGGCAGCTCCACGTCCTGGACGAGGGCCACCACCGGAATGCTGGCCTTGTACGCTTCGGCCAGCGGCGGCACGAGAAGAGTTGCCGCGGGTCCGTTCTGCGCCGCCACCACCGCGATCTTGCCGGAGACGCGGGCGTAGCCGTCGGCCATCGCGCCGCCCATGTTTTCCTGACGATAGGCGACTTGCCTGATTCCGATCGCTTCCGCCGCAAGGATAACGGCAGACGGCAGGCTTTGCGCGAAGATGGTGTCGACGCCGTGCCGCTTGAGTGCGAGTGCGACGCGTTCGGCTACCGTTACGTTGTCACGCGGTGTCATCGTGGTTCCCATTGCAGGCGCTGCGCCTGACTCGACAGAAATTGCTCGAACACCTGCCCGATGATGTCGATTTCGGCTTCACCCATGGCCGTGGACAAGCATGCGGCAGCCGCATCTGGAAGAAGGATCCATTCCGCGGCAAAGAACCGGGTCATCTCCTTCATGACCGCGGCCTCGCTGGGCGACCAGAAAGCTTCGCGAAAATCACGCGGCGGTCGGCGCTTGGGATGGATGCGGAACAGCGATGCGGCTCCGGTCACGGAGAATGCGACCTGGCATCGCTCGATGGCCTGCTCCAATCGCGCGCGAAGCTTGTCTCCAAGGCGCTCGAGATGGGCGAAAGCAGCATGATCCAGGCACTGCATGGCCGCAAGACCCGCGGTCATCGACATCGGATTGGCCGAAAAAGTCCCGCCTTGCGGGACCGCAGGCTTCTTCTTGTCCGCGTCGAACATCTCCATCACGCAGGCGCGGCCCGCCACCGCGCCGATCGGAAGGCCTCCGCCGATGATCTTCCCGAGGGCATAGAGATCGGGCTCGAGCCCGTAGCGGGCGGCCGCACCTTGGAAGCTCTGGCGGAAGTTCAAGACTTCGTCGCTTATGATGAGGACCTTGTGTTCCCGGGCTACGTCCTGAAGAGCCGTGATGAACGCAGGGTCCGGTGCGATCAAGCCCGCCCGGCTCGGCATCGGGTCGAGCACGATCGCGGCCAGTGAGGCGGCATGCCGCCTGATCTGGCGGACCGCGTTTTGCGGATCATTGAATCGCAGCGTCACGACCTCATCCAGCACCGAGGTCGGCATGCCTCTGTAGTAGGGAACCGATTGAGGCTCGTCGGGTGAGCCCCAGGTCGCGGGTGT
The DNA here is from genome assembly GCF_049581145.1 of Bradyrhizobium sp. Taxonomy (GTDB): domain Bacteria; phylum Pseudomonadota; class Alphaproteobacteria; order Rhizobiales; family Xanthobacteraceae; genus Bradyrhizobium. The sequence continues at coordinate 18,423 of NZ_JBAURI010000301.1, read as the reverse complement.
GCTGGCTTGGCTTACTTCGATCCAGTCATAGGCGCCATGATAGGCGCCCTCGACCTTGGCGATGGCGGGACGACCCGTCCAGGCCCGGGCCGCTTTGATGGCGAACATCACCGCTTCCGTGCCGCTGTTGCAGAAACGAATGCGCTCCATTCCCGGAACCCGTCCGCAGATCAGCGCGGCAAGCTCGATTTCTTTCTCGGTCGGATTGGCAAAACAGGTTCCGTCCCGGAGCTGCCGCTCAAGCGCCGTGACGACCGGCGCGAAGGCGTGACCGTGGATCAGCGTGGTGAAATTGGCATTCAGGTCGAGGAATTTTCGACCATCGGCGTCGAACAGATACGCGCCGCGACCGTGGCTCACATAGCGTGGAATAGGATCGCGCTCGATCGTCACGCGCGTGGTGCCGTCGGGAAACACGTCTCGGGCTCGACGATAGGCGTCGTATGAGCGCGTCCCGATCAGGGGCTGCTCGTCTGACTCGGCCAGCGGGAGGCTTGATTGAACCGTCATCATGGGATCTCGCAGAACTGAAGATCAGCCGTGAATAGGCGGTTATGATGTTTGATGCAACAAAATTGTTTGTTCAGTCGCTTTGCTTGAGATGGCTCGCGAGCCGCCGGTAGCCGTCGCGGATGTCCTTCTCAATGGCGGCCTGGACCCTCGCCTTGTCACCCGTCTCGAGGCCGGCGAGTGCCTCCATATGATTGCTGACCCCAACCCGGGAGGTGGCGAATTCCGGATAGAGGTCGTTGAGCGAGGGGCCGATCCGCACCCATAGCGACTCGATCATCAGCATCAAGCGAGGCATCTGAGCGGCTTCGTAGATCAAGAAATGGAACGCCTTGTTGGCTTTGAGGGCGGCAGGGTAGTTGGCCGCATCGAGTGCGGCATTGATCTGTAATTGCAGCGCCTTAAGCTCGGCCACTGCCTGCTTGGTGATGCGTTCGGTGGCGAACCCCGCGGCCAATCCCTCGAGCACCAACCGGATTGCCGTCACTTCATCGAGCGCCCCCAACGTCAGCGGCGGGATAATGACGGTCTTTGGTCCGATATTGACGAGACCTCCCTCGCCGATGAGCCGCATGATCGCGTCCCTCGCCGGGGTCGTGCTGACGCTCAGCGCCTGAGCGACCGCCCGGACCGTAAGCTTCTGGCCGGCCGAGAATTCGCCGCGCACGATCGCCTCCTTCAGTGAGGCATAGGCAAGCTCGCCAAGGCTGGTCTGGCGATCGAGAGGAAGCAAAGGCATCTCGACCGGAGCTTTTGGCAGCAACGAATCAGGGGGGCTGGACAACATAGGGTCACTGTGGGTGGCAGGAGCCGGGAATTCAAGCGGCGAGGCGGGCTTTGTTGCATCAATCCGGCCGAGATTGGCACCGACGCTCGGCAGGCCGCCTGTCCTGCGCCCCAACACCCTCCAAGGTGGCGCGGAAAGGGCCTGAATGACGAAACGGCTTAAATCACTTGACACACGATATTTGGTGCCTGATACATCAAAAGGAAGAGGTCGTGCAAATGGACTTGGTGGCGGTTTCCTTTCGTATCGGCGTGGACATCGGCGGGACCTTCACCGACGTCAGTATTGTGGACTCTGCAGGCCGTGTACATGCCAGCAAATCGCTAAGCCTCCCGGCCGATCCGGCGCAGGGTGTCATCAAGGCATTGCACCAGGCGGCCGGCCAGCTCGGCACAACGCTTCCTTATCTTTTGTCGCATACGAGCCTCTTCGTGCATGGCTCGACCATCGCGACCAACACCCTGCTCGAGAGAACCGGCGCTGTGGTCGGCCTGCTCGGCACGGAGGGATTCCGAGACACCATCGAGATTCGTCGCGGCTGGCGCGACAACCCCTGGGACCATCGCACTCCCTGGCCGGATCCCGTGGTCCCGCGGCACCGCCGTCTTTCCGTCATCGAGCGGATCGACGTCGACGGCAATCCGGTCGTGCCGCTCGATGCCGCGTCCGTGCTGAGGGCGCTCGAGCGACTGTTGGCTTTCGGTGTCGAGTCCGTCGCCGTCTGCCTTCTTCACAGCTACCGCAACCCCGAACACGAGAACCGTTGTCGCGACATCATCGCAAGGCACGCGCCGCACGTCTGGTTGACGCTGTCGAGCGAGCTCGCGCCGATCGCCGGCGAATACGAGCGGGCATCCACCGCGGTGATCAATGCCTATGTGGCGCCTCGCGTGGTGCCGTACCTGGAGGGGCTGGAGCAGCAGCTGCGCGCGTTCGGGCTGCGCAAGCTGCTTGTCGTCCAGAGCAACGGGGGAGTTGCCTCGGTCCCTCAAATTGCGCGGCGACCCGCTGCAATGCTTTTGTCCGGTCCGGCGGCCGCGGCCGGCGCACTCGCCCACTACCAGCACGACGCCGATAATCACGATCTGATCTCGCTTGAGGTCGGCGGCACCAGCTGCGACGTCATGATGATGAGGGACGGCGAAATCGGCATGACCGATCTGCTCGATATCGATCGACTGCGCGCAGCCGTCCCGTCGGTCGAGATCATGACCGTGAGCGCCGGTGGCGGATCGATCGCAACGGTGGACGAAGGCGGACTGCTGTCGGTCGGGCCGCGGGGGGCGGGGTCGCATCCCGGACCGGTCTGCTACGAGCGGGGCGGCGTGCAGCCGACCGTCACGGACGCACAGTTGTTGCTTGGCCGTTTGCGGCCCGGTGCCTACGGCGGCGGCGCGATCGCGCTCAACCGCTGGCTTGCCGAAGAAGCCATCCGCAAGCATGTGGCTGAGCCGCTTCGACTTCAGCCGGTCGAGGCCGCCGCCGGAATAATACGCCTTGCCGAGCAGACGATGCTGCATGCGGTTGAGAATGTCAGCATCGAGAAAGGCTTGGACCCGCGACGGTTCACGCTGGTGGCGGGCGGGGGGGCGGGCGCCCTGCACGCGGCCAGCATCGCCCGCCTAGCTGGCTGTCAAAATGTCTTCGTTCCCCGCCTCGCCGGAATCCTGTGTGCGTTCGGCATGTGCAACACCGATATTCGGTACGATCTGCAGCGCAGCGTGCCGATTGCGCTGGAGCAGCAGCATGGCCCTTACCTGACGCAGATTGGCGATGCTCTGATTGGTGAGGCGGCAGCCATGCTGGAGGGGGAAGGGTTCGGGCCCGACGGCCGCCGCTTCGTCACGCAATGGAACATCCGATACGCCGGTCAACAGTCCGCAATCCCGGTCGCGGTGGATCGCGGAGAGCCCGTCGCCGTAATCGGACAGCGATTTGAAGCGGAGCATCAACGACTGTTTGGCCATACTCAGCCGGACGGCCAGCATCAGGTCGTGTCGATCAAGGTAAGCGGGTTCGGCGCATTGGATCGCGGCCCGACCCGATACCATGCCACTCGCACTGCTCGGGTCGGAAAGCCGGATGACCGCCGCGAAATCTGGGTTGATCCGGATCGTGACTGGCGCGAGGTGCCCGTCTTCATCGGAGCGTCGCTTGCGCCGCGGGTTCTGATCGACGGGCCGGCCATCGTCGAGGAAGCCACCACCACCATCCTGGTGGGAGCGCGAGACCGGCTGCGCGTGACAATGGCCGGAAACTACATCATCGAGCTCCAATAGAGGTGCGGTGTCATGGATCCAGTCTTGCTCGCGCTGATGCAGAAGCAGCTCGACCACGTCACACGCCAGATGGGTTGGGTGATGATGAAGACGGCGCGGAGTCCGATCTTCTCGCAGTCGCACGATTTCTCGTGCTTTATCGGCGATGCGGATGGTGCCGTCGCAGCGCAGGCCGACGGCATCCCCATCCACACGGGTGGCGGCGGATTTGCGCTGCGAGCGTTGAAGGCAGCTTTCGGCCCAGACATCGCCGATGGCGATGTGTTTCTGTCAAATGACCCCTACCTCGCCGGCAACAACCATCTGGCTGATTGGACGATGATGCGTCCCGTGTTTGTCGATGGCGAGTTGTTCGGCTTCTCCTGCAATCGCGCCCATCAGTCGGATATCGGCGGTGGGGTGGCCGGCACCTACAATGCGACGGCCCGGGAGATTTTCCATGAAGGCGTCCGTATTCCACCTTTGCGCATCGCCGAGCGCGGCGTCATGCGCGAGGACATCGCGCGCCTTCTGCTGGCCAATACCCGCTGTCCAGACCTGCTCGCGGGTGATCTTCACGCGATGCTTGGATCGACCAAAATAGGTGCCGAAAGACTGGCTGCGCTGGCGCGGGAGGTCGGCGGCAATCAGGCAACCCGGCTGTTTCCGAACCTGCTCGACTATGCAGAACGCCGCATGCGCGCGCAAATCGCAAACCTGCGGCGAGGTCGCTACAGCGGAACGGACATGAGCGACCATGACTGTTTCGGCGAGGCGAGCGTCACCGTCCAGGTCGCGCTCACGGTGGAAAGCGACCGGCTCACTTTTGATTTCTCAGGCTCCTCACCACAGATCGCCGGGTTCAAGAACAGCCCTCTCGCCAATACGCATTCTGCCGTGTACCTGGCGGTCGCCACGTTCCTCGACCAATCATTGCCGAGGAACGAAGGCGCGTATCGCGCGATCGAGATTGTCGCCCCGGAAGGCTCGATCGTGAATGCCCGCCCGCCAGCCCCTGTCGGATTCACGACCACCCACCCGGCGCATGAGATCATTACGGCCTGTTGGCAGGCGCTGACCGGCGCCGCGCCCGATCGCAGTTGCGCAGGTTGGGGGAAATCGCTCCATCCGGTCTCTGCCGGCGCCACTGCGCAGGGCTCGGTCTTCGTGCTCTATCACTGGCTCGGCTATCCCGCTGCCGGCGCGGTCGCCGAGCGCGACGGCTTCAACGTGCTCGGCACCGTCAACACGCTTGGAGGGCTCGTGCTGCCGAATGTCGAGGATCTGGAACTTTCCTATCCGATCGAGATCAGGCGTCAGGAATTCCGAACCGACGGCGGCGGCGCCGGAAAGATGCGTGGAGGAACCGGCGTCTGCTATGAGGCGCGGCAGCTGGTGCCAACCGAAACCACCTTCCGCGACGAGGCAAGCCGGCGGCCGTCAGGCGCCGGCGTGCTGGGAGGACAGCCTGGCGCCGCAGGCACGATCTGCTGCCGCGCTGCCGACGGAGCCATCATCCCGACGCCGGCCTACGGCACGGTACGATGCGGCCCCATGGAACTCTCCATCGCATCGGCCGGCGGAGGCGGGTGGGGTGACCCGCGCGAGCGCGACCCGGAAGCGGTGCGCCGCGACGTGCTCGACGGGTTCGTGAGCGAGGAGGCCGCGCGCATCCTCTACCACGTCGTCCTCTCCCCCGATCTTGCGGTCGTCGACGCCGATGCGACGGGCCGGGCTCGTGGCAAAAAGCACTCCACAACAACCAACAGCAACACGCTTGAGGAGATCGCGGGATGCGAGATTTCGCAGCAAGAGCCTTGGCCTGCACACGGTACGCAAGTTTCGCTGCGGCCATCGTCGTCATCCAAGCCGCACTAGGCGTTTCGTCGGCCCACGCCCAGGACCGCAACGACACGGCCCGCGTCGTCTGGCCGTTCGAGACGAGCTCGCTTGACGCCGCGGGCCCAGGCGTCCAACGATCAACCTGGGGCGTATCGTGGCACATCTACGACCGGCTTGTCACATACGCGCTGGACGCGCCCCACGACAAGATCCAGCAGTATCGGCTCGACAAGCCGCAAGGCGATCTCGCAGAGCTTTGGGATGTCTCCGACGACGGCAGGATCTATACTTTCCACCTCAGGCGGGACGCCGTCTTCCATGATGGGTCGCAGCTGACAGCCGAGGACGTGCGTTGGTCTCTTCAGCGGGCGATCAGCCTTCCGACGACCCGATTCGTGCTCAACCTGGGAGGCCTCACCAGCGAGGACCAGATCAAGGTGGTCGATGAGGCGACGTTGACCATCACGCTGCCCAAGCCCAACCGCTACCTGTTGCTCTCGCTCAGCACGCCCTTTGCGCCCATTATAAACGCAAGGCAGGTCAAGCCGCATGAGACGGTCAGCGATCCATGGGGGGGAGATTGGCTCAAGAGCAATGATGCGGGCAGCGGTGCCTATCAGGTGATGACGTTCCGTCCCGATCAGGTCATGCTGCAGCGCTTTGACAAATGGCACGGCTCGCCGCTGCCGGCCATGCGATGGGCCGTGTTCCAGACCGTCCCGGAGGACACGACGCGGGTGGCTTTGGTCGAGCGGCATCTCGCCGACGTCGCGATTGGCCTGACGCCCAATGCAGTCGAAGGAGTCCAGCGCCGTGGGCAAGCCCAGCTGCTGTTGATTCCGATGCCGAACCAGTTCGAGTTCATGGTCATGAACACGCAGTCGAAGCCGTTTAGCGATGTGCGCGTACGCCGGGCGATCGCCCATGCGGTCCCGCAAGAGGAAATTTTCCAGAGCGTGTTTCTGGGGCGCGGCAAAAGACTGTTCGGCGATGCCGAGGAGCCGCAAGGCGCGACCTTTCCGCAGCCCCAGTCATTCGCCTACGACCCCCAGCGTGCACGCGATTTGCTGGCTGAAGCAGGCTATCCGAATGGTCTGGACACGACGCTTTCGCTGTGCACGTGCAAGGCCGAATATTTCGAGAACCTCGCGGTGGCTCTCAAGGATCATCTGGCCCGCGTCGGAATCAGAGTGACGATCGACAAGTTTCCCGGCGCGCGCTTTGGTGAGCTGCAGACGGCCAAGCAGATGCCGCTGTATCTCGAGAACCAGGTGGCGTGGCTCAATCTCCCCGACTACTGGATCCGCATCTTCTATCGCGGCGACACGCGCTCGAACTTCAGCGGATACGCCAACCCCGCGCTCGATGCGCTGCTGGCCAAGGCGGATGATGCAACGACCCAGGCCGATTACGACGCCGCATTGCGCAAGATGATCGAGATCGTGAACCGCGACGTTCCGCTGCTGATGTTTCGTCAAGCGGCTCTCGAAGTGGTGATCGGCAAGGACATCGGCAATTATGCGTATTGGTTTCATACGCTCCCCGATGTCCGCTCACTTACCAGGAACTAGGCCCGGATAGGAGCGTGTGCTGCCATGACTGTGGGCGCCCATTCAGGACACTGGAGGACGTTTGCGACGACGAGGGAGTAAATTCAGGCAAAGCCGGTCTTACACGGTAAGCCGTTCTCAAGGAGATTCCGATGGGGCTACTGATCTTTCTTTTGCGGCGTTTGGTGGCGGCCGTTCCGGCAGTGGTCGCTCTCGTCGTGGCGACCTTTGTGATCATGCGCGTGCTTCCGGGCGACCCTGCCGTGTTTTTCGCCTCCAGCCCGGTGCCGACAGCAGAAGAGACCGCCTACGTGCGGCATAAGTTCGGCTTGGACCGCTCCCTTCCGGAGCAACTCCTGATCTACTTCGAGGATGTCGGGTCGGCCGATCTTGGCATGTCATTCACCACCGGACGTCCTGTTCTGACCGAGCTGATGCAACGTCTGCCCGCGTCCCTTGAACTCGCAATGGTCGCGCTCCTTCTCGCCCTCGCTGTTTCCATTCCGCTCGGTGTGGCGGCCGCCATCTGGTCGGGCTCCCCGCTCGACCACATCGCGCGGATTGTCAGCAGTATCGGCGTCTCGATGCCGACATTCGTGACCGGGCTGATGCTGACCTACGTGTTCTTCCTGCGGCTTGGCCTCGCGCCCGAGCCGCTTGATCGCATCGATATGTTCATCACGGCGCCCCCGAGGGTCACGGGCTTCCTTCTGATCGATAGCACGCTGAGCGGTGATTGGATGGCGCTGCAGTCCGCTGCCGGCAGGCTGGTTCTGCCGAGCGTCACAATGGCGATCTTTGTGCTGTCCCCGCTCACCCGCATGACCCGATCTGCCATGCTCGGAGTGCTGAGCTCGGATTTCGTACGTACCGCCCGCGCCATGGGGTTGAGCGATCGAACCGTCTACGTCCATTATGCACTGCGAAACGCATTGCTTCCCGTGCTGACCACGATCGGGATCGTCTTCTCCACGATGCTGGGCTCGAATGTGCTGGTGGAGCGGGTGTTCGGCTGGCCCGGTATTGGAAACTTCGCGCTGAATGCGCTTCTGGCGTCCGACTACGCTCCGGTGCAGGGATTCGTCCTGGTGATGGGATTGCTCCTGGTTGCGATCAATCTCGCAATAGACGTGGCCTATGGCTTGGCTGACCCTCGTGCGCGCAGGACATCATGATGCAACGCCTGTCGGCCCTGTTATCGCATTCCCGCCAAATGATCGCACGCAATGGCGTTTCACTGGGCTCCGTCGGAATTGTGACATTCCTGGTGTTGTTAGCGGCGGTCGGATCCCTGCTGGCGCCGTATGATCCGTATGCGACGGATCTTGCCAATACACTCCAGCCGCCCGGCATGCTCCATTGGTTCGGCACGGATCAGCTCGGACGCGACGTCCTGAGCCGGGTCATCGTCTCCGCCCGCATCGATTTATTCGTCGCGCTCTGCGCTGTCGCCGCGTCGTTCACAGTCGGCGTCGGCATCGGGGGCCTGGCCGGCTATCTCGGCGGATCGTTCGATCGATGGACCAGTCGGGTCGCCGAGATGGTGCAGGTGTTTCCGCTGTTTGTCCTGGCCATGGCACTGGTCGCCGCCCTTGGAAACGATCTGCGCAACATCGTCCTGGCGACAGCAATCGTGAACTTGCCATTCTACGTCCGGCTGGCGCGCGTCGAGGTCGGCGTGCTGAGCACGCAGCTGTTTGTGGAGGCCGCGCGGGTTGCCGGTAACGGCGACGCCCGGATCATCGGCGGTGTGCTGCTGCCGAACGCGATGCCAAACCTGATGATACAGCTCTCGGTCAATCTCGGCTGGGCGATCCTCAATGCGGCCAGTCTGTCGTTCATCGGACTTGGAATTCGGCCTCCGACCGCAGAGTGGGGGATCATGGTGGCGGAGGGGGCGACACAGGCCATGGCCGGCAATTGGTGGCTTATCGTGTTCCCTGGGCTTGCGCTCGCGTTTGCAGTCTTCGCATTCAATCTTCTGGGTGACGTTCTGAGGGACATGTTCGATGTCCGTAGTCGGTAGGATCGCCGAGTGAACAAACGCATGCTGACACAATCCGCCCAACCTCTGCTGAGCATCGACGGCCTGGCGGTCGAATTTGCGACACCGCGCGGGCGCGTTCAGGCCCTCGATGATGTCTCCTTTCAGATCGGACCGGCGGAGATCGTGGGCGTCGTCGGGGAGAGCGGATCCGGAAAGTCCGTCACCGCATACTCGATCCTCGGATTGCTGCCGGCCGAGGCCCGGGTGAGGTCCGGGTCGATCAGCTATCTTGGCCGGGCGCTCAACGAGCTCGGCGCCTCGGAGCTCAAGACGATTCGTGGCAGCGAGATCTCCATGGTTTTTCAGAGCCCGCAGACGGCTCTCAATCCGATCAAGCCGGTGGGTGCGCAGATCGCCGATGTGCTCATGGCGCACAGCTCAGCGGGGACGGCCGAAGCTGCCGCTCGCGCGATCGAAGCATTGCGCGAAGTCCGCATCAATTCCCCGGAGCGATGCGTTCACGCCTATCCGTTTGAGCTTTCCGGCGGAATGTGCCAGCGCAGCGTCATCGCCATGGCGCTGGCCTGCACGCCGAAGCTGCTTTTGGCCGATGAGCCGACCACGGGCCTCGACGTGACGACACAGCGAGCCATCATGGATCTGCTGGTCGAACTGACGCGTTCCCGGGGCATGTCGACCATGTTCATCACCCACGATCTAGGGCTGGCGGCTCAGTATTGTGATCGCGTGATCATCATGCAGAAGGGGCGCGTCGTGGAGCAGGGGCCTACGGGGCAGATCTTTATGAATCCCAGACAGGCCTATACGCGCCGGCTCCTGAGTGCGACACCACAGGCTCATACCAGGCTGATCGATCTGATCCCGGTCTCCGAGCAACGGGTTTTCGAGCCCGCTTCACCCGTGGTGCATGCCTTGAAAGCAAACAAAGCGGTTGGAGCGCCGGTTTTAAGAGTCCGCGGCCTGACCCATGAATACCCTTTGCATGGTGCGCGGCGATCGCTGCTGAGCCTGCTCGGACGGCGACATCGTTCGAACGATGACGGCCGCAACACGTTTCGGGCCGTGGATGGTCTGAACTTCGATGTGGGACAGGGTGAATGTGTCGGCCTCGTCGGAGAGTCCGGATCGGGAAAGACCACGACCTCCCGTCTGATCGCCAAGCTGGTCAAGCCGACAGCGGGCTCGATTGAACTGAACGGTGAAGAGATTGCCGACGCAGATCCCCGCGCGTTTGCCAAATCGGCTGAGCGGCGAGTGGTACAGATCGTTTTCCAGGACCCCGCCGCCAGCCTCGATCCGCGGCGGACGGCGTTCGAGGCGATTGCCGACCCGTTGCTGCGGCTGGAGCGGATCAGAAAGCCCGCCGAGCTTGGCAGGCGTATCAGGCACATTTGCGATCTTGTCGATCTTCCTCAAGCGCTGCTTGACCGGTATCCGCATCAGCTCTCGGGAGGTCAGAAGGCGCGCGTCGGCATCGCGCGGGCGATATCGGTTTATCCTGCGCTGGTCGTGCTCGACGAGCCGACGTCGGCGCTCGATGTTTCGGTTCAGGCCGTCGTCCTCAACCAACTGGACAAGTTGAAGCGCGAGCTTGGATTGTCCTACCTGTTCGTCAGCCATGACCTCAACGTCGTTCGGCTCATGTGTGACCGCGTCATGGTCATGAAGAGCGGCAGCATCGTCGAGCAGGGAAAGGTCGAGGACTTGTTCAGGAATCCCCAGCACCCCTACACGAAAAGTCTGCTGGATGCGATTCCCCGCATTGACTTTTCGATGCAGGCCGAACCCGGTGCGCGACTATTGTCCGAATTTCCTTAGCGGCCGAGAGCTCGGTATGGCGCTGGGGGCGGATGACGCCGCGCCGCCGCGATCCAAATCGGCTCGCCGCTTCAGCGGCGCCGTTTCCGTGCTCCCGTAAACCAGATAAATTCCGGCGATGATGAGGGCCGTTCCGGCAATGAGCTGAGTGGTGACAGGCTCGGAAAGGACGATGGCGCCGGTGATCGCGGCAGACATCGGTGCCGCGGTCACGAAGATCGCGACGCGACCTGCCGAAGCATGTTCAATTGCCCATGACCAGAGGAGCAGCACGCCCGCCCCCCCGGCCGTGCCGCAGAAAAATAGGGCGAGCCAGTCGGGGCCCGTCAGCAACGGGATCGCTTTTAGCGAACCATGAGCAGCGGCGAGCCCGAACAGTACGATCAGACCGCCGATCGAGGCAATCGGGACAATCGTGGTCGCACGGTAGCGCAGCAGCATCGCGCCCGCATAGACGTTAAAGAGAGCCAACAGGATCGTGGCGAACAGAACGACGGCGTCGCCAAGGTTGATGAAGGACCAGGACGTCCCAGCCAACAATCGGTCGGATAGTCCCACCAGGACACCCAGCAATGCGCATAACGCCCCAGCAAGGCGGCGGACCGTACACTTTCCATAGCCCAAAAGAGCGGCTGCCGCCAGCGTGAGGAGCGGACTGGTACAAATGATCAGCGCACCCCGCGAGGCAGTCGTGTACTGCATACTGAGCGTCAGGAGCCACGGACAAATGCCGGCGACGATCGCCCCGAGGACAAGGATGATCGCGCAGTCGCGACGCGTCGGCCAGCGCGACGAATTTCGCAATAGCGGTGCCAGGCATGCAAACGCAATCGCATAGCGCAGCAAAGCGACCGCAAGCGGATCATTTTGCTGGACGACAAACCGGGTCGCTACGAGTTGGGCCCCGTTGGCGATGCTCGAAAGTGTGGCCGCCAAGGCTGCAAGCCCGGTTGCGGATCGAAGGATCGTCATTGGTTCATCGTCCGACAGCCCCACATGACGAAGGCGACATACCGATCACAATGGTCCCGCGCGCCGGATTGTATCGCCCCGAAGAGCCAACATGGCGTCTGCGGCCGGGCGCCCTGGATAAGCGCGACCAGATCTCACGCGGTGCCGCGATAGTGGCGTTTCGACTTCGACGAGGAGATTAGCCCGGCCTGGCATCTCGATCCGCCTACCTACCTTGGCAGCCTCCGGCAGTAATGCAAAAAATTGCAGACGATGCCGGCCGATGCAGGCGCATCTGCGAATCCCTTCGGTTCAGAGATCGACCCAGCGGGCTGGTGTAGCGAAACATTGGGCTTGGCCACCGCGTCGTCCCGAATGTTGGGGATTGCAGCCTGTTTTGACCCGGTGGCTCGCTTCAAATGAAATGTCGACGCCAGCCGTCATCGCAGATAACTGCGCCATGGTTTGCAAGTGGCCAGTCCAAGCAGCGAAAGACCACAAAGTCGGCTTCGGTGGCATCCTTGATGTCCATACGCCATTGCGGGGGCTGGTGCGTAGGCATCGGGAACTCTCCGCGCGGCGGACGGTGACGTGCCAGGCCTTTGCTGTCGGCTATCGGTCAATCCTGCTCGCGTTCGCGAAAGCGAAACCTGATCCAATCCAAGCTGGGATCTTGCCGAGCCGATAGCCCGAAGTCGAACCGCGGCGCTGATCGGAGTTTATCCCGACCGCCGCAACCGCAGCTGGCGTTGAGATCATGCGCCGATGCGCCTGCCTTTGTTGGCGGCATCTTCGGCGCGGAACTTGGGGTCACGCGACGAGCGCCAGCTTCGACTCGAGAATCGCATTGCGGATCCCGGTGCGACGGCGGACGGCTTCCAGTGTCGACGGCGATACATCAATATAGGCGGCGGCCGTCTCGTGTCCATTCAGGCGCAGCGTTGGTCCGGCTTGGACGACAGGGCAGCCATTTGCCGCGATGACGTATTTGAAAATCCGGATCGGCATGACCCCGAGATATTGTGCGATGCCGGCTGCAATTCCAAATTCCTGGCATCCCAGTATCAGCTGCGCGACGACGCTCCGGCGACTGGCTGCGTCGAGGTCGCGGTCGCAGCCGAACCGGGATGCTTCCCAGACCGAGGCGCAATGCGGCAACTCCGCATTGACAAGAGTAGGCCATAGCGTCTCGACCATATAAGGACGGGTGGTCGGTACCAGACGCACGCTGCCGAGTGCGCGATGCTGCTCGTCGACGGTCAGGATGTAGGTCGCGGCGGGAGTGTCAAACTCATCATACTCGATCTGCCTGTAGTTCGGCACGCTCCACTTCTGTCGTGCGACGAACATCTTGTAGCGTAACCGATGATGTGAGATCCAAGCCTCGCCATGCTGGTGAGCGGTCTCCCAGGTGACAGCTACGGTACGCATACGCTCAGTCCGGTTGCGATGCCAGGAAACACCACAATAGCCGATTGATGGTCAGCAGGGGAAACTACCAAATCAAGTAGGGACATGGTCTTGAAAATATCTTCTGATTGCCGCGTATCATGGCATCCTAACGCGCCGCTGGGCTGAAGACGGACAAATCAGGCGGAAATAACGATTAAAGTCCGTCATCGCTCAGAAAGAGTATTATACTGAAAACGCAACCATGCTATTCGCAAGGCTCGGAACTGCCTGTCTCACCACGCGCTGATGCCGATCTGCAGACGGCGGCGGCTTTGCACGGGTCGCGCAGGGGCATTTGCATGATGTTTGAGCCTCATCAAGCTCCTGGCCAAGCGTCGGCGAATCAGACGCCGGTCGCCTCGGCCGCCGGGACCTTTCGCGTGGAGGCCTGCGCTTAGGTCATGCCAGCCATCGAATGCTAACGCCACTGGATCGGCAGAAAGGGGTTGAGCGGGAGGCCATCAAGCATGGGTCGCGAAACGGCCGCAGTCCGAATCTATGGCTGGCTTAATGCAGCACAGCCGACAAGCGCCGTGAGCTTCCGGCTCAGCCCTCGCGATGATTGCAACTGGCGAGGCGCGATGGGCGCGCGCAGAGCAAGCCGGGCCTTCCTGCGTTCTCCCATGCGCCGCGGCCTCGTCCGTTAGTCTCTTCACGCGTTTTCCGAAGTGATATTTGTTTCAATGCGCCGGCGCTGCCGTCCTCTACGGTCTCGAAGCGGGCTTGAGCGAGCTCCCGCGAGGCGGCGCCGCATATCGCCTGCTGACAGCGTGGCAAAAGAATATTCTGGGAAGCGTGGCTTGCGAAGAATAACGGCCTGATACAAATTCTACCCAAAGGCGAATTGTTATGTTGCAGCACAATTGCACGAAAACGTCAGAAGTGCTAAGCAGCGTATGCCGACGGACTTTCTCTCTGGGCCGTGCGGGGGCCTTGTCGTATCGCGGTTCGGAAGTCCAACCAGAGCCGAGCCAGAGGCTTGCAGCGAGAAGAACAGAAAAAGGGCTCCCGTGACCAAGCTCGAACGGGGACACGCCATACCGGCGACGAGGCCGGTGTCTTGAGGCGCCAAATGGAACTTTTCGGCTTCATCGAATGCGCGAAACAAACCCAGTCCCTCTCAGCTCTGTTCGACCTTCTGGTCAAGTGCGCGACCGAGCAGGGGTTCACGGAGGTTGCCTACGGTGCGCTTACCTATAGCGAGCCGCTTTGTCAGCTCAAGCATCCGCCGCCCGCCGTGGCCTTGAATTTTCCAGCGCAATGGTGCGATCGCTATTTTGAGCGCAAGTACCACGCGATGGATCCAGTGGTCACACGGACTCCGACGATTTCGGGTCCATTCCTGTGGGATCAACTCGCCGATCGATGCCAACTGCACCCGAGTGAACAGGCGGTGCTGGATGAAAGCCGAGAAGCGGGTCTGAAGCATGGCATCAGCGTGCCGTTGTTTGGGCCCTGGGGGCAAGTTTCTGTGGTGTCGTTCGCATCCCAATTCGATGATGCGGACCCGTTGGATCGAATGAGTTACCTCAACGCGCTGGCTTGGCAATTTCACATCGCGGTCAAGGAAATGGCGCCACCTGCCCAGAACGGCAAACCAAGAGTGCAGCTGTCCAGGAGGGAAGCCGATTGTCTGCGGTGGACGGCTGAGGGAAAATCGTCTTGGGATATCGGAATGATTCTGAACATCAGCGAAAATACGGTCAATTTTCATATCAAGAACGCGATGAGAAAGCTTGGAACGACAAGCCGCACAGTGGCGGTCGTGTCGGCCATTCGTCTCAATCTGATTGAGCTTCCGGGCCGACCAAATGCGGTCATGCCGATATAGTGAGCTGTCGTATGACGATTTTACGAGCGACCTGGAGGCATTGAAGTCAAGACAGATCGGCTCTGATGGAGGTGCGAGACCTGAGCACCGGCTAATAGGACCATCCTGTTGGGCGGATCCACCAATTGGAGCCGGTCATCGGCGATCGGATCTGTTGCGCGCCAGTCCATACACCTACCATCGGCGATGTGGTTCACGCTCCGCTTGCGCGTTCGAAGAGGAGGATTCCTTGAGATGGGCGAAGGCGCCGGGCATTGTTCTGTGCTCGAAGTTGTGAGCGGCATTGGCCTTGGATCGTGCGTCGTCCGTAGACGGCTGCTGCAGGCATTTCTGGCCCGGGTGCGTGATGGATCCAACCATCTAACCACCACAAGGAGCGGCTGTAAGCGCGCAAAGCCGGAAGCGCCGTAGCTTACAAAGTCCCTTTGCCTATGAGGCCGCATCCGAGCAGTGCGATCTCCAACATGGTGGAGGGCCTCCTCCTGCGCAGCTGGGTTCGCCGTCGACGACGCGCAATCGGCGCAGCGAGCGATATGACGGAAGCTGCGCGTGGGCACGCACCGCCAACTCGCCAAGTACATCGCTTCTCACCGCCCGCGAGAACGGGCAGTTTCGGCAAAATTTTTTCCGTAAACTCGCGTCCAACAAGAATACAACCTATGCGAGAGGTGCCGCTCTTTGCTTTGATGGGCATCTGATATGCATAACCGTCGATTAATTTTATGGTATGAGTCGAGCAGGGCTTTCTCCGCCCGTGTCCAGGACATCAACTGGCATCGAGAAGGGTCAGAAGCGGTGTTGCATCGACGCAATTTACTGGCGCTCCCGATCTGCTTGATGTGGGCGCCATTAGAGAATGTCTGGGCGCAGCAGTCGAAGTCAGAAGCGCCCTCGATGCGAGTGGCTGTTGGCGGCAAGGCATTCCTGCAATACGCGCCACTGACCATTGCCAAGCGGCTGGGTTATTTCAAAGAGGCCGGAGTCGACATCGAGATTGTCGACGTTGCGGGTGGGGCGAGGGCGCTTGAAGCTCTCGTCGGCGGAAGCGCTGAGGTCACCGCCGGGGCCTTCGATCATACGATTCAAATGCAGGCCAAGAACCAGGAGATTGTCGGAATCGTACTCTTCGGCCGTCATCCGACGTTTGCGCTGGCGGTTCGGAGCGAGAAAGCCTCAGCATACCGAGACGCGCGAGACTTGAAGGGCATGAAAGTCGGTGTCACTGCGCTCGGGTCCCAGACACAATTCATGATCGAATATCTGGCCATCCGGGCGGGTCTTGCGCCGTCCGAGATATCATTCGTCAGCGTCGGAGGGGGGGCCGGCGCGATTGCGGCCATACGTCATGGCGCGGTCGATGCGGTTGTGACGGGAGAACCAGCACTCACTACGCTTGTCTCCGCGGGGGACGTCAAAATCGTCGCCGATACCCGGACGAGTGCTGGAACAATCGGACTTTTCGGAGGCCTCTATCCATCTGGAACAATGTACGCACGAGCAGATTTCATTGCTCGAAATCCGCAGACCATCCAAGCCTTCGCCAACGCGATGGTGCGGGCGTTGATATGGATTGATCAAGCGACGGCGGAGAACATCGCCGATGTTCTGCCCGCCGAGTGGGCCGGCTCGGACCGCGAACTCTTCCTCGCCTCGATTCGCGGTACAAGGGATATGTTTTCCCCAGACGGAAAGTTCAGCCTCGACGAGGCGGAGGTGGCGTTTCATGTGCTGTCGACCGTTGATCCGAGTCTGCGGGGCGCAAAGATCGATCTCGAAGCCACTTTTACCAATGCGTTCGTGGACAAAGCCCACGCCATCCTTGTCCAAAAATAGTCAGATGATGTGGGCCTGGGCGACCTGATGTCGGCTCTGCGCGAAAGAGGGAGACAATATCGTGCCACGTCTCTCCCAAGCCGGGCGGCTCTTACAGGGTGTCGTGCGTAAACCAAGCAGGGCGCAGGAAGGTGTGAAAAGCAGGACAAAGCGGATACCCGCGCTACCAGCACCGCTCTTGAAGAAGCGTCGCGACATCCCGCTTCATCACCAGGTCTTTCTGGTGCTGCAGGATGGGATCGCCGAACGCCGTTATGCGCCGAGCGAAGCGCTGCCCGCGGAGGAAGAACTCGCGAAGCTTTTCGGGGTATCGCGCGTGACGATCAGGGCCGCCATGGAGACACTTGACGCGCTCGGCTTGGTCGAGCGTCGACAAGGCGTCGGTACGTTTGTGCGGGAGCTTCCCCGACCAGAGCCTTTGACCATCCCGATGATGGATCTGCTGGCGCGAAGTCGTGAAATCGTCCGCACAACGACCGCCCATGTGGTCGAGTTCGGGTTTGAGCCCGCGCCTCGACATGTGTGCGCCCATTTTCACGCCGGCCCCAATGAGCTGTTCCAGAGGGCAGTTCGCATTCGAACCATGCGGGACCGCCCAATCATGCAGGTGACCACCTACATCCCCGAGTCCATCGGGCGCCAATTCGGCCGCGATGATCTGGAAGGCGGTTCACTCTACGCGATTTTGGCGCGGTTCGGCATTACGTTTGCTTCAGGCGAACAGCTCGTGACCGCCGCCGCCGCGGATCCGGTCGTCGCCGGGCGGCTGAATGTGGCGATTGGTGCTCCGCTCTTGAAGGTCATGCGGGTCCACGTTGATGTCATGGGACGTCCGATCCAGCACTTTGAGTTGCTGGCGCCACCGGCCACCTATCAATTGCGTATGCCGCTCAAAGGAGCTGATTTGCAAGGATGAAACAGTTCGCCTCGATGCGCAGTGCCAAGAAAAGCAGCGCTGCGTTGCCAAACCTGCAAGCGCGCGCGATCCATCGGAATATGGCCGAACGCCGGGCTCGATCTCGCATCTTCAGGGCCGACCGGGATCGAGGGTTTGTGAAAAATTCCGCTTCCGACGAACGAAGCCAACGCCAGCGGGAGCTCACACAACACGGCCCAGCACATCCGAAATGACATCCGAACCGCTTCCTCGGGCTTTCCCCCGCTTCGGGTCGACCGTGCCGCATTATTTGGCTGGGCGCCCGAACTATGCACCATCACTTATTCGGATCGTGAGGCAGCAATTGGATTTGTCAGACCGACATCGCCTGCTTGATCTCGGCTGCGGGCCCGGTTGGCTTGCCATTGCGTTTGCGCCGTTTGTCGGAGCGGTCGTTGCGATGGATCCAGAGCCTACCATGCTTGCCGCCGCTCACGATGCGGCAGCCGAAGCCAACGTGCAAATTGAGTTGATCGAAGGGAGCTCTTATGACCTGGAATCTCATCTTGGAAGGTTTCAGGCGGTGACAATCGGGCGGGCCTTTCACTGGATGGACCGCTGCGACGCGTTGCGGAGGCTCGATGCGTTGATCGAGCCGGATGGTGCCGTCATTCTATTCAAAGATGTCCATCCGGAAGTTCCCGAA
>NZ_JBAURI010000300.1:0-2411 GCF_049581145.1 Bradyrhizobium sp. | reverse complement strand
CAGGCCGGAATATGCACGTTGCAGAGCCGCTCGACATCGGTGAACACCTTGTCGCTGCCGGTGCCGGTGGCGGGGCAGGTGGTCTTGAAGGCGTCGCCCACCAGCACGATTCCGTCGCGGCGATAATCGGTGTTGATGGCCAGATCCGCCGGGCGCATCTTGATTTCGCCGGGAATAGCGAATGCGCCGGTGATGCGTCTGAGCCGCGGCAGCGCGGCGTTCAGCGTCTCGACGGGCGCGCGGCGCAACTGGCGCAGCCAGGGATCGTCGAAGTCGCGGTAGACGAACAGATTGGCCCGCATCCGGCTGCCGATCGGAAACAGGCTGATATAGGGGATGAGCTCGCCCGGGCGTTCCGCGAAATAGGTCAGCGCCGGGAAATCGAAGGCCGGCTTGCCGGCGGGGAAAATGTCAAATCCGATCGAGATCGAATGACAGGCGCTGGTGATCTGACGCTCGATGCCGAGCATCTGGCGCAGCCCGATGTTCAGCCCGTTGGCGAGCACGACGAGGCGCGCGGAAATCATCTCGTCGTTGGACAGGACGATCTTCTGGCGGTCGCTGCTGGTCGAAATCGAGCTGGCCTTGGCGTAGATTGTTTCGACGCCGTCGGGAATCTCGCTCCGGATCGCGTTGACGAGGTCATGATACAGGATGCCGAATTGCGCGCGCGGCGGCTTGTCGAGCAGATGGCCGGCGCGCGCGATCCAGGTCTCTTCGCACCGCGTCGCCTTGCGCAGCACCGCGTCGGCTACGCCCGTCTTGCGGAAGCGCGCGATCTGTTCGCCGCCGCCGAGTTTCTCGACGCGAAAATCGGGTGGATAGAGCGGATGCGGATCGATCAGGACCGCAGCGATGCCCGCGCGACCCAGCATGGCGGCCGCGGTCGAGCCGGCCAGTCCTCCGCCAACAATCGCAATGTCGGTGTACCGCATGGGATCGCCTCGCTCCGCAAGCCCCATGAATGCGCCCGGAAAGGCAAACAAAGCTTTAGCTTGGCGTTGACTCCTTTTTGATTTTTATCCGGGTAAAATTATGCCGGCTGGCGAAATCCGTGGCCGGACCCCATTTAGCCTGAGCCTGGCGTGCGATCGCAACGCTCGGATTAGCGAGGCGGCTGAGGCCTTTCCTCGATCGTGCTGCAATTGTCGTTTCGCCTTGACTTGGTTATTCACGGCTTATAAAAGGCGCGAACTCAACGACAGGCGGTGAGCAACGCCAGCGTCGGAACGGAACACCCAGACGGCCTCTTTTCGAGGCCGGACCGGGCACCACCTCGACGAATGCCGCTCAGACGCTGTCGATCATAAGCTAGGCAATGCCAGGTCGAATTTAGTTCTCTCGAGCGTGTTCTCTTGAGATTGAACTCGGATGCATGACCTCGGTGGCAGTCCGGGCAGCGCAAGCTGGCCGGATGCGACTTGAGGTCCTCTGTGGCGTCAAGCGCTTTCCGCCCGGCGACGGGCGGTTGGCGCGATTTCGCTTTGCGCGATCAGATCGCGTGGGCGGTGCGGCGGGGCAGGTGCCTCGAAAGACATTTTGCGGGAGCCTTGAGAGACGGTTCCCGCCGAACTGAAGGATGATGGCCAAGATGCCGACGATCAACCAGCTGATCGCAAGCCCGCGCGTGGTGCAGAAGTCGCGCAAGAAGGTGCCGGCGCTGCAGCAGTCGCCGCAGAAGCGCGGCGTGTGCACGCGCGTCTACACCACGACCCCGAAGAAGCCGAACTCGGCGCTGCGCAAGGTCGCCAAGGTTCGTCTGACCAATGGCTTCGAGGTGATCGGTTACATCCCGGGTGAAGGCCATAACCTGCAGGAGCACTCGGTGGTGATGATCCGCGGCGGTCGCGTCAAGGACCTGCCCGGCGTGCGCTACCACATCCTCCGCGGCGTGCTGGATACCCAGGGCGTCAAGAACCGAAAGCAGCGCCGTTCCAAGTACGGCGCCAAGCGCCCCAAATAAGTCGCGCGGGATTTAAGGAACAGAACAGATGTCGCGTCGCCATTCTGCTGAAAAACGTGAAGTTCATCCGGACCCGAAGTTCGGAAACATCATCATTACCAAGTTCATGAACTCGGTGATGTACGCCGGGAAGAAGTCCGTCGC
Source organism: Bradyrhizobium sp. (assembly GCF_049581145.1). Taxonomy (GTDB): domain Bacteria; phylum Pseudomonadota; class Alphaproteobacteria; order Rhizobiales; family Xanthobacteraceae; genus Bradyrhizobium. Next base: position 304 of record NZ_JBAURI010000300.1, on the reverse strand, counting down.
CGAAGGCATCGTCTACGGCGCGCTCGGCATGATCGAGACCAAGACCAAGCAGAACCCGCTCACGATCTTCGAGCAGGCGCTCGAGAACGTGATGCCGACCATCGAGGTCCGCTCCCGCCGCGTCGGCGGCGCGACCTATCAGGTCCCGGTCGAGGTGCGCACGGTGCGCCGGCAGGCGCTCGGCATCCGCTGGCTGATTTCGGCGGCGCGCGATCGCAACGAAAAGACGATGACGGAGCGGCTCTCGGCGGAGCTGCTCGATGCATCCAATAACAGGGGGAACGCCGTAAAGAAGCGCGAAGAC
>NZ_JBAURI010000299.1:0-3816 GCF_049581145.1 Bradyrhizobium sp. | reverse complement strand
GCTAGGAGCCTGTCCATTTAATCGTTTTGGTCGAGTTCGACGAGAAACCACTTCTCCGAAATGTGCTATTCGGAGTCAACATTTCTCTTGGCGTGGGCCAGATGGGCGCAAACAAGAATTCCATTCTACTCGGCTCTGCAACTTTTGATTAAATGGACAGGCTCCTAGGCAAGATCTCCTATGTCACTTGCGCTGACGCGCCGTGCACATGCTGGTCGATTGCGCCGATAATCCGCGGCCACATCGGCACGGGATTGCGTGTCCTATGCCCTCGATCATCATGAGCCTCGCGCCAGGGACGAAGGCCGCTGTATCCGAGCCGCCCTTCGGATGCACCAGCGGATCGACGGTGTCGTGAGGATAGGGAGGCTTCGGGGCCGTGGAGAGCATCTCCCGGTCTAACCGGAGAGCTTTGGTTGTCGTCCTGGTTTTTAGGGTCGGAATCGCGCGGATCCTATGGACTATTCTGGTCTGCGCGGAGAACGTTCGATACCCGTTCTTCTCCCTTCGCCAGTTTGCTCAAGGTTAACTATCCTCCGGGTGGACTGCTCCGCAAATAAGCCCAGTAACAGCAGCGATTTCTCATTTGAGCTCCGTACTCCCGATCGGCAGAGCTGGCCTATTGTTCTCCGAAAGGACCTGTTTCTCTCCCAAGCTCTGGACTCCCTCAGTTTGGTACGGTCCTCGAAATTCAAAACGTTTGTAGCCACTTAAGGACTTAAGGGACTTGATCGGAACGAGGTGTTGCCGCTTCTCTCGGTCAGGCGAGAGCGGAGGAAAGCGACCGATTTCCATCATCGGATTCCAATTCACCTCCTCGAAGTTGGAAATCTGTCGCCTGGCTATCGTTTAGCAAGGCAATCTGACGAGGCTTATTCGCTGCCGTTCGAGGCGGCGATAAGCGACCCCGGCTTTCGGCAGGGCTATCGCATGTTGAGGAGCATATCGACGAGGAAGCTGTCGTCCCAGGCAGCGCTTTTGAGCTTGCCGCGCAACGAGGTCTTTGTATCTGGATGAGCGCGAGCAATATTGAGAGCGAGTCGCCGCCAAACGGCAAGGTTGGCGGGAGCATGGTCCTTTCGGCTCCGCGCCTGATCCTCGTCGAGAACGACGTCGAGCGTCTAGCGCAGAACGTTTTCGATGCCCCAATGTTCGCAAACGATGCGCATCAGTTCTGCAGGCGTGTAGCACCTGCTCAGAAGGAAGTAACGCTGGACGGTCTTGTCGCGTCCACGCTTGTTGGTGATCCGCGCCACGGCCTTGAGACCTGGAGAGTCGTGCTTTTCGTCCATATCCTTGACGGAAGTAACGATCGCCGTTCGGGTTTCCTTGCGGCCGTGATCGGCGTCCTTGGTCGTGGCTTGTTTGAGCCTTTCGGTCGCCATTCGCATCCAGCGTTCTTGGAATCGCCGACAAGCTCCTTCTTCTTGGTGTCGACCGAGATCGCCGGCTCGCCTGCCGCGAGCGCTTCTTTCGATTTGCTAGTTCATTTTAAAAGCTCATGGCGGGAGTTGTGGATTACGCCAAACGAACCGCAGGGGGCTGTGTCCGCTTCAATCTGCCGATAGAACAGCGCTCGCCGACCGCGACAACGCCCTCACGAGCGACCCGATCGCAATCTCGTGAGCCTCTGGCAGAAGATAAATCGGTATAAATTTTCGTAAATACGGTTGGAGAGGCCAACAGCCCGATTTATTGAACAAGTCACTCGACTGGGCCAAGATCGTTTCGAGGCGTAGAGCGCAGCCCCGCTCATCCTTAAGCTCGGCCATCGGACAAATGGAACGGTGCGGGTGCACGAAGCAGATGGCCGGCGTATCCAAGAAGCGTCACTTCAGGGATCGAGATGGCTGAATGACAAGCGACGAGGCGCAGTGGCTATATTCCTCCGGTCTATTTGGCGCGAATTCAAAAAACGTCTCGCGTGTCCTATCGATTGACGGCGAGCGCATCTTCTACAGGGTAAAGCGCCCGGCCGGCGGCGATCTGCCTGATGTGCTGATCGTGGTGCCCGCCGCAGAGCATCCCCTACCAGCCACGCTGGATCGGCTCGCCCACGAATTCGGATTGAGGAATGAACTGGACCGAGCGTGGGCTTGCAGGCCAATCGAGCTCGTCAGGGAAAGCGGCCGGACCATGCTGGTGCTGGAGGATCCCGGCGGCGAGCCGCTGGAGCGCCTGCTCAACGGGCCGATGGAGACGGCACGATTCCTGCGCCTTGCTATCAGCATCGCGCAGGCTTTGGGGCGAGTGCATCAGTCCGGTCTGATCCATAAGGATCTGAAACCCGCCAACATCTTGCTGAACCGAACGACAGGCGCGATCAGGTTCACCGCCTTCGGCCTCGCTTCGCGGCTCCGGCGTGAACGGCTAACCATCCAGCCCGCCGAAACCATCGCCGGCACGTTGGCTTACATGCCGCCGGAACAGACCGGCTGGATGAACAGATCCCTCGATTCCCGCAGCGATCTCTATGCGCTCGGCGTCATTCTTTACCAGATGCTCACGGGTTCGCTGCCGTTCGCCGCGGCTGACCCGATTGAATGGGTGCATTGCCATATCGCGCGACAGCCGGTGGCACCGGCCGAACGCGTGACGGGCGTGCCCCAGATCGTCTCGGCCATCATCATGAAGCTGCTCGCCAAGACCGCTGAGGATCGATATCAGACCGCGACCGGGCTCGTGCGGGATTTGCGGCGCTGCCTCGCCGAGCTTGAAGCTCGCGGCCGCGTCGAAGCGTTTCCGCTCGGCCAGCGCGACGCCTCCGACCGGTTGACCATCCCCGAGAAGTTTTATGGTCGCGAGCGCGAGATCGAGACGCTGCTGGCCTCGTTCGATCGCGTCGTCAAAGACGGAACTCCTGAGCTGGTGCTGGTGTCGGGCTATTCCGGCATTGGCAAATCGTCCATCGTGAGTGAACTGCATAAGGAGCTGGTATCGTCCCGCGCGCTTTTTGCATGTGGCAAGTTCGATCAGTATAAGCGTGACATTCCGTACGCGACCCTGGCGCAGGCCTTTCGTGGGTTGATCCAAACGCTGCTAAGCAAGAGTGATCTGGAGTTGGCCGGTTGGCGGGACGCCTTTCGGGAAGCGCTCGGCGATAACGGGCAACTAATCGTCGATCTGGTCCCCGAGTTGGGCCTTGTCATCAGCGATCAAGCCCCGGTCTCCGAACTCAACCCCAAAGACGCGCAACACCGATTCCAACGAGTATTCCGTCGCTTCCTCGGCGTTTTCGCCCAACCAGAACATCCACTCGCGTTATTCCTCGATGATCTGCAATGGCTGGACGCCGCAACGCTCGACCTAATCGAAGATCTGCTGACTCAGCCGGAACTAAGACATCTGATGCTAATTGGCGCCTACCGCGACAACGAAGTGGGCGCCTCACATCCGTTCATGCGCAAGCTCGAGGCAATTCGCCAGGCCGGAGCGCGCGTGCAGCAGATCCCGCTGGGACCGCTGAGTCATGGGCACCTCAGCGAACTGATCACGGATACCCTTCGATGCGAACCGGCGCGCGCCTTGCCGCTGGCCAATCTGGTGCAGGACAAGACTGCCGGCAACCCGTTTTTCGCCATTCAGTTTCTGAACGCGCTCGCCGATGAAGGATTGCTCACCTTCGATGCCGGCGCAGGACGCTGGTCGTGGGACATCGAGCGTCTCCGCGCCAAGGGATACACTGATAATGTCGTGGACCTCATGGTCGGAAGGCTAGTCCGCCTTTCGGAAGATACACGGCGGGCGCTGGAGCAGTTCGCCTGTCTCGGCGCCGCCGCCGACACGGAAACATTGGCGATCGTTCTCGAAACCTCG
>NZ_JBAURI010000298.1:0-3908 GCF_049581145.1 Bradyrhizobium sp. | reverse complement strand
GCATGGGGCTGATCCGCGAGTTCGATCTCGATTTCGTCATCACCAGCGAACGCGAATGGGCCTGCTATGCCGAGCTGCCGGGCGTCGCGATCTGCCAGTTGCAGCGACGTGAAGGCATCGATGCGGTGTTCGTGTCGCGCTGGAGCTGGGACGGCCGCGCCAAGACACGGCAGGAGGATCCCGACCGGAGGTTCGCGCCGACATGAGTTCCCAGGCCGACCCGCGCCTGCAACGCCTGCTTGGCGGCGATCATTTCGCGTTGCTGCGCAAACGCCTGCGCCGGCGTTTCGAACGCGCGTCGCGCGACGCCGTGGTTGAAAGCTTTCGTATCGGCAAGCTCAGCGTGGAAGAGCACGCCGCGTTGGCGTCGCTGCTCGGCCGTCCGCTGCGTTACGCCGATTCCCTGCAAATCGATGTTCGCCTGGTCGATACCGTGTTTCAGAACGCCGGCATCGCCGCGTCGCTGCGCGACGCGCTTGAGCGGCTCGACGGCCCCATTGCCAATCTGGCCGCGACGCGCTTCGCGCTGCAAACGCAGTGGTCGGACGTGATGGGCGCCTGCGCCAATCGCGACCTTATCGCATTGCTGCAGGCTCCGGCCGGCATCGGGCTGCTCAAGCGTCTTTCCAGGCAGAACCCGCCCGCGGCAAGCCAGATCTGTCATCGCGTCGAAACGGTGTTGCAACGCCTGCCGGCGGGCGGCATTACACGTTCGCAATTGGCCGCAGAGGTTCTGGGCGACGCGCATGCGCTCGACGCTGGTCAGCCGACGGCGACCCTGGTACTGGCAGTCTGGCGCCAGCGGATCGCCCGGAACTGCGCCAACAATGTTTGCGTCGATATTGAGCCAACGGAGGACAGCGACCTGGAGCTCGACGGCGGTGCGGAACGCGACCGCGACGTCTGGGCCAAGGCGGGGCTGCTCGTCAATGAATTGGCGCGCCCGGCACTGTTCCTGAACCTGCCCAGGCGCGATGCAGACGATCGCGATGATTTTCCGGGAGAGCCTGTTTATGCGTCGCTGCGATCGCTGTTGCGTTCACCGCCGCCGTGGGACGTGGCTACTCGCAAGGTCTATGTCTGTGAGAATCCCAACCTGGTTGCGATCGCGGCTGATCGCTGGGGCTCTGGTTGCGCGCCGCTGGTCTGCACCGACGGCATGCCGGCCGCCGCGCAGCGATGCCTCTTGTCGCAGCTCGCGAAAGCGGGTGCGCAGCTTTGCTACCATGGCGATTTCGACTGGCCGGGAATCCGGATCGGCAACCACGTCATGGCCGAGCACCGCGCCCGATCCTGGCGCTTCGGTGCGGTCGACTACGAGACCGCCGTCTGCACGGCCACAGCTCCCGGACAGACCCTCACTGGGAGGGCCACCCCCGCTTCGTGGGATGAAGGATTGATGGCCGCGATGCAGCAACACCGGCTCTCCATTGCCGAAGAAGCTCTCGCCAATTCGTTGTTGGAGGATCTCAAGCCCCCATGCTGACGGGGTTTTCGGTACTATTCCGAATGCGCTCTTTGGAGAGCATCCTTGCTGCCATGCGGCTTGCCGGCACTCACATCATAATGGCGGCGTCAGGGTGGCGCGACCGCTCGTGCCGGCTATCAGCTCGCCCGTACCTGACCGGAGCGACGCGGCCGCCGAGCCGGTCGACCCGGTCCGGATAGACCTTCCCGGTTATCATCGATCCTGACAAGGCGTAGCCCGATTTCAGTCAGTTCTGCCGATGCGACGGCGCGATCAAATCGACTTCAAGCCCATGGTCGTCGAGGATGTCGAGCAGCGGTTGACCCGGCGTGGTGCATGAAATTCACGCTCCTTCTGTTCGACCGTCGGGCCTGAAAACGGCGGAGCAATCGAGCTCTTCGAGGCAATCGCCTCGGCAGCCGCCAGATCGGCCTTTGCCTCTAGAATCTCGGTGGAGCTGCCCCATCGACCGCAGCGCCGCGAGGCGCCGGTTGATCTGCGGTTGCGCGTGCGCGCAGGTGTGCCACCCGTGTATCCTTCTGCTGGTGCAGCCAACTCTCACATCTCAGGTGCGAAGGCACGATTGATGCAGGCCACGGTGAAAGGCATGTTCGCCTTCACGGCCGGCTGCAAGCCGCCTGGTTCGCCTGATCAGGTCAAATCGCGTACTGGGCGGCTTTCATGGCTGCGCAGCCGATCATGATCCAAAGAGCGAAGTTGATTTCCAACGCGACGACCATCGCGTACTCCCCATATTTTGCCCACGTTAACCTCTGGGCAACTGATTCGAGTATGGTTGCAATTATAACAAACTTCTAGCGAAAGTTATGAGCATCTGTTGTGCGCTGCATGATGCGCTGGAGCCCAAACCTGGACAGACTCGTTCAACGCGATGGCCGGACCGACGGCTTTCCGCGAGTTATGCGCGTCGAAAAACATACGACGAGCATAAAGCTAACCAGTTAACAGGTGGCTCGGAATAGATCGTAGCTCAAGATCGTCATTAGTCGGGCTAACCGAAAGGCGCACCGGAGTCGTCTTGCGACCGCCACTTCACTTCTAGCGTGCCAAGAAGCTGGGTATCGATACGACGAGAGGCAACCACGAAGCAGACTGTGTATAACAGGACGAGCAGCAAGAATATTACACTCGTAATAATAGAATGCGGCGCCACGGATCTTCTCGAGTCACAAGAAAAAACATAATGGTTACAGAGTTTTAAGAAATATACCGCAATGAAGATGTTTTTGATTGCAGCGTCGCTGGAGTGCTCAATCTCAAATTCTGCGAATGAGCACTGGAGCCGTCAAAAGCCAACCATCTCGAACAGAGCAACCGGGCAGTTGGCGGTCGGTCAACCGCTCATGCCGCGATTCAGGAGACAACTGTTAGCGTCTGGTGAACGGCAAAATCAAAAGTCCTGAGATCGGCCACTATCTACGCCGCCGACGGCGTGGCAGCGTCAGCGGCTCACGAACAGATTCATGCCACCTCGAAACCTCCAAAGAACCAGCACAATTCGGACAAGACTCGTCACCCGAAGCCTTCGTTCCACTACTCCCGTAACAGTAGGAAAGCAGCCTCGCTGCTTGTTTGTCGAACTTTGATAATTCAGTTTGACTACACAGCGATCCAGCGTTTTAAGAAACTGAGCGGTATCGATTGGGGCACGATCACGCTCGGACAATCGAGCCTGCGACTCGGCAGTCGTGGTCCGACGGTCGGACGCTCCAACCCGGATTGAGACACTCGAGCAAAAAATGAAAAGCGCTGATCTAGAATCGATGGGTATCGACCAGCTGTGGTCGCTTCGCGAAGAGATCGCCTCCGAATTGTCCCGCAAAATGCTGGCTGAAAAGGCGCAGCTTGAGCGGCGCCTGCGCCAGCTTGCAGCGTCGCCGGAGGAAGCCGCTACGAACAAAGCCAGTGCTCGACGCCCCTATCCGCGCGTCTCGCCAAAATATCGCAACCCGGCGGAGCCGTCTGAAACTTGGACTGGCCGCGGCAAGACGCCACGCTGGCTCACTGCACAGCTAAAATCGGGGAAAAAACTTGACGATTTTCGGATTCAACGTTCGAACAATCGTACGGGTCGTTCCGGGCGGCACATCGTGTAGCCATCTGGAAAACGGACTTCCGAACTCTGCAATTCAGCTAACGGGGTAGTTCGCCATGCGGCGCGGCGAGGCGCATGTTCTGCGTCGCGCGTCCCCCGATCGTAGGCACCCCTTTGGCTTGGAATCGATGACTTACCCGGAATTGGCTGGTGTATTTGAGAAAGCTGTCCGGCTCCATTTGGCGGTGCCAGGCGACTGTGAGCGTCGCCGCGTTTTTTGATGGACCGCTGAGCAAGAACTTTGATGGACTTCCCGCTTCCGCTTCCCGAGGCCTGTAGGGTGTTTGGGAAGCGGAAGTGGGAAGCGCTGCTTCATCCGGCGAG
>NZ_JBAURI010000297.1:0-2407 GCF_049581145.1 Bradyrhizobium sp. | reverse complement strand
GGGTGGGCACACGCCCGCCCCATGAACTCGCTGATCGCGCGCGGCTAATCCAGGGCCGCCTTCACCTGGGCAAAGACCCTGCGGAACATCTCGGCCGTCAGCACGCCGGTGTTGGTGTTGTAGCGCGAGCAGTGATAGCTGTCGTGAAGCTTGAGGTGGCCGGCCTGATGCACCGCGCCATGGCCGAAGGGCGCGGCCGAGGCGCGCAGGTCGAGCGCCTTCAACAGCGTATCATGCGCGATGCGGCCGAGCGCCACGATCGCGCGCAGCCGCGGCATGCCCGCGATGGTCATGGCGAGGAACGGCCGGCAGGTCCTGATTTCGGCGGGTAGCGGCTTGTTCTGCGGCGGCACGCAGCGGACCGCGTTGCTGATCCGGCAATCGACGAGCTTCAGGCCGTCGTCGGGCCGCGCCTGATAGCGGCCCTCGGCAAAGCCATATTCGAGCAATGTCGCATAGAGCAGGTCGCCGGCGTAGTCGCCGGTAAACGGACGCCCGGTGCGGTTGGCGCCCTGCAGGCCGGGTGCCAGCCCGACGATCAACAGCCTGGCGTCGGGATCGCCGAACGAGGCGACCGGCGCGTTGAACCAGGCAGGTTCCTTCGCGCGCGCGGCCTTGCGGAAATCCGCAAGCCGTGGACAGAGCGGGCAGTTCCGGTCAGGTTCGGCGGAGGGCAGGGCAGGCCCGGTGGTCTGCCGCCCGCTCTCAATCGTCGAAATCCTCGTCATCGCCCCTTGGTGCCATCGTGGTCGCGCGCTGCAGGAACTGCGGCGCGTGATGACGCGGCTCGCGCGGCGCCGGACGCTCGGACGGATCGCGGCCGAGCTTGGACTGCAACTCCACGAGATCGGTGAACACGTCGGCCTGCCGCCGCAATTCGTCGGCAATCATCGGCGGCTGGCTCGAAATGGTCGAGATCACCGTGACCCGGACGCCGCGGCGCTGCACGGCCTCGACCAGCGAACGGAAGTCGCCGTCGCCGGAAAACAACACCATCTGGTCGATATGCTCGGCAAGCTCCATGGCGTCCACGGCAAGCTCGATGTCCATGTTGCCTTTGACCTTGCGCCGCCCGCTGGCGTCGATGAACTCCTTCGTCGCCTTGGTGACCACGGTGTAGCCGTTGTAATCGAGCCAGTCGATCAAGGGACGGATCGACGAGTACTCCTGATCTTCGATGATCGCGGTGTAGTAGAATGCCCGCAGCAGCGTACCGCGGCCCTGGAATTCCTTGAGAAGGCGTTTGTAGTCGATATCGAAACCGAGCGTCTTGGCCGTCGCATAAAGGTTGGCGCCGTCGATGAAGAGCGCAATTTTGTTGGATGAAGAAGGTGACATCAGTCTCTCGCGTTGTGTTTGTTCGTATCTGTTTTTTGGCGGCGGCAGCAACCGCGCATTCTAAAGCACTGCCTAGGGCCCGGATGGTATCAACGTTACCGCAATTTGCGGAGGTCGGCGCAGCAAAGATATACTTTAGATGACGCAATGAAGCGTTTTGTTGTCCAAAAGCCGCAATTCCTGGCTTTCGGGTCGACTGCCGGCCGGTCCCAAATCGGAGGTAGCAGGGGTATCCGCGCCCGCCAAATCACAAATTAAACTTGCGAAAAGCCTCACCCCCCTATAACTAGCCTGCTATCTCAGCATATCAAGCCCCAAATTAACCCAAACAGACGGAGCGACAGTCGATGGCGCGCGTTACCGTGGAAGATTGCATTGATAAGGTCGACAACCGGTTCGACCTGGTCCTGCTGGCTGCGCATCGCGCCCGTATGATCTCGTCCGGTTCACAACTTACGATTGACCGGGACAACGACAAGAATCCAGTCGTTTCGCTGCGCGAGATCGCCGAATCGACGGTATCGCCGGGCGACTTGCGCGAGGAGCTGGTGCACTCCCTGCAGAAATTCGTCGAGGTGGACGAGCCTGAGCCCGATACCGTGCCTTTGATCGGATCGGCCGGCGCCAGCGTCGATGCCGACGACACCGAGGTCGCCGTCGAGCGGATGACGGAAGAGGAACTGCTGAAGGGCCTGGAGGGCCTCGCCCCTCCCGAGGAACAGCCCGAAGAGGACGAATAGCCCTATTCCTTCCGGTTATCCCGCAATATTCCCATCTGCCAAAGGCCCGGACCGACGTCTGGGCCTTTGTTTTGTTTTTGCCGGCGTTTGGTTACGCTACACTTGCTCCGGGCGCGTACGTTTGACCGCTGCCGTCTTTGATTTGATCGAAGAACGGCCGGGATTGGCGTTACAGTGCGGTTCGAGGCGAGGCCGCCGGTGCGGGGGCCGCGAGCGCGAAGGCAGCAAACTGAAAGCAGCAGACTGATGGCGTATACGCGCCAGAATCCATCCCAGATGCAGGCCGCGACCGAATCGGTCGCCGTGGCGCCGTCTTCGCCGGCGCCGGC
>NZ_JBAURI010000296.1:0-2928 GCF_049581145.1 Bradyrhizobium sp. | reverse complement strand
CGCCACGGGATCGTCGCTCTCGGTGTCGGCGACGCGGTGCAGCACCTTGCGCAGCGGATTGGGCTGCGTGATGACGTGATGGTCGGCGAACGCCTTGACCTTGATCGACTTGTTCTTGCTCGCCTCGGGTTTGTCTTTCGCCATTGCTTCTCGTCCTCGCGGCTCAGATTGCGGTGCGGGCCTTGTCCAGCAGCGACGGCTGCTGCAGGACCTCGACCTCGCCGCCGACGCGGCGTTCGGGGCCGATATAGGCGTTGGTGGTGTTGCGCCGGCGGTCCGGGCCGAAATAGTTCTTGGTCTTGATGAAAGGCCGCGGACTTGCGACCACGTTCAGAATGCGCTGATAGAGCCCCTTGGCCGAGATCGGCTTGGCCAGGAATTCCGTGACGCCGGCATCGCGCGCATAGGTCACGCGGCGCTTCTCGGAGTGCCCGGTCAGCATGATGATCGGCGCGAACGGATTGCCCTTGGATTCAGGCTGCCGGATCATCTGCGCCAGTTCGAGACCGTCGAAGATCGGCATCGACCAGTCGGTGATGACGATGTCGGGGACGTAATGGGTGTACATTTCCAGCGCGGTCGCGCCGTCTTCGGCTTCATAGACTTCGCGCGCGCCGAACGAATGCAACAGCGTGCGCAGGATGCGGCGCATGTGCGGATTGTCGTCGCAGATGAGAAATCGCAGCTTGTTGAAATCGATGCGGAACATGGCGCGGGCCCCGGCGACACCGGTCGCCCCGGTATCCCGAAATTAACCTATTCGGACATGGTTAACGAAGCGTTGCGACCGGAAGGCGCCTGCGAGGCGAGGTGGCTTCCGGTTCGCGCAGCGACAACGCGCGCAAGCAAAATGCTGGACCAGCGTTTCCAAGTTCGAATCGTATCGGGTGCGCCAGCTGCGATAAAGCACGCTCCTGCACCCCAGGGTTGCCGCCGCCGCGCCATCGTTCGCCCTGTCGCGACTTTCCTTTGACGAGCCTGCAAATCTGGCTATAATCTGGCCAGAATGCCGTTCGACATCATCCTCGCCCCCGAAGCTGTCGACGATCTTAAGCGCCTGGAGGCGCACGTTCGGGCCGCCGTGCGAACCGCGCTCGAAACACATCTCAGGCACGAGCCCGCGAAAGCGAGTCGTAGCCGGATCAAGCGATTGCGGGGACTGCGCCGCCCGCAATACAGGCTAAGGGTCGGCGATATCAGGTTGTTCTATGATGTTTCCGGCACGACCGTCGAAATCCTCGCGATCGTGTCCAAATCGGAGGCCGAGTCATGGCTCGCACAATTCGGAAGTCTGGAGTGAAGGAAGTCCCCCTCTCCGAAATCAAGGATGATTTATCCCGCTATCTTCGCGAGGCGGAGACGCAGGAGATCGTGATCACACGGCACGGCAAACCAGCCGGTGTATTGATTGGCTTCGAGTCGGAAGAGGATTGGTTCGACTATCGTCTCGAACATGATGCGCGTTTCCTGCGTCGTATTGAACAGGCGCGTCACAGCCTGCGCGTGGGACGCGGAGTGAGGCTGGAGGACGTTGAAACGGAGTAGGTGCGCCTCGCCATCAGATCGAAGCGCTTGCGGCGTCGTGGTCGATTGATCGGCAAGGCTATCGTGCCTCGGCGTGCTCTTTTATAGCGCCACAGCGAAACTATAGTGCCCATCTTCATCGGCCGTGGCGCCCCCTTCGTCGAACTGGTGGACGCAGATGGTCGTAGAGGTGGTTGGGCAACGGACCTGATGACCGCGTTCGTCTCGGCCGAGATTTTTGATGATGAGCCATAGCGCCTCCGGCACACAGATTCTCCATCCGGAGAACGGCCCGCATTTGTCCGCCGAGTCATTTCCGCTAAGGAGCGGCATCGCGCTCGCGCTGAGCCATCAGCGCATGGCGGTCAAAACTGCGGGCCAGCCGGCGCCGGTCAAGGCCGTTAAGCCGGCTCGCCGGGCGCGCGAAGCGCGCGCCTTGACGGGCGCCGGCTGGTCCGGCAGTCCCTTGCCAGGCTCAACGGCGCGCCAACGTCGCACATTGGGCTGACATGTTGAGCGCAAAGAAGAAGTTAGACTTCTGCAAGGTGCGGCCTTGCCAGGAAGATTGCAATAAGCCTCTGCACTGTCACACGACCGACCGCGGCGCACCTTGCTCCCTTCATCCTGCTATCAAGCGGCCGATGTCTCGCGCCTCGCCAGCACTGCGAGATTCTTTGACAGCTTGCGATCAGACAAACCGGAAAGTGCATCACGAGAGCAGATTGCGTGCGGGTTTCGTGCAGTCGACATGCAAGCTCTTTGATGATGGCACGCCCGCCAAGAGGCTCGTCCGGCTTGTCAGATGTTGGAGTTGATCTGGAGTAACTGATACGCGGCCAAGTTGACGCGATTGGTCCATTTCGGAGGTTTTCGACCTATCCAAGCTTGACAACTTCAAAGTACCAAGAGGCGCACCGTTTGAATCTGCATTAGATGGATATCAACCAATTCTCAGCGTCTCGACGTCATGCATGGAAGCTTTATCTCTTCTTTAGGTTGTATTATTTATTGGGCGAGCTACGCCACCGGCGTGTTCTCACCAAGGTAAGCGAAGAAATGGACGCCATTTTAAGGCTCGTGAAGTGGTACGGCAGCGCCCTGTTCGTCGTGGGGCTTCTAATCTTATTTCCGGTTACGGGTTTTTTTCTCACGATCCTGACGCAAGGTCGACTGCTTTCCCTGATCCTCAATCTGTTCATGCTACATATCGGATATCTAGCCTGCACGAGAAAAATCTCGTTGGCGTGGTTAGTCGTGCCAGTCGGTTTCTACGGCGCGTGGATAGGCTGGGTGAATTCGAAAAGCGAGGCCGTATATCTGGAAAAAAGCAAACTTGAGAGCGAGAACCGCATCACGGGGCAGTTTGAGAAGAGTAATACGCTCGTGTTTCCGGATGAGGATAGC
>NZ_JBAURI010000295.1:0-4304 GCF_049581145.1 Bradyrhizobium sp. | reverse complement strand
GTGTTCCTGCCGCAGATCATCATCATCTTCCTCTTCATCCTGCTGTTGGAGGATTTCGGCTACATGGCGCGCGCGGCGTTCCTGATGGACCGCATCATGGGCGGCGCCGGCCTGCATGGCCGCGCCTTCATCCCGCTGTTATCGAGCTTCGCCTGCGCGATCCCCGGCATCATGGCGACGCGGGTGATCGACAACCGCCGCGACCGCCTGACCACCATCCTGATCGCGCCGCTGATGACCTGTTCGGCGCGGATTCCGGTCTACACGCTGATCATCTCGGCCTTCATTCCAGCGAAACTGATCGGCGGCTTGATCAATCTGCAGGGGCTCGTGATGTTCGGGCTCTACGCCACCGGCATCGCCAGCGCGCTCGGGGTGTCCTTCCTGATCAAGTTCATGATGTGGCGCGATTACGCGCCGGCGCCGTTCATGCTGGAATTGCCTGACTACAAGATGCCGCGGGTGCGCAGCATCGCGATCGGCGTCTACACCCGCGCCAAGATGTTCCTGCAGCGGGCGGGCACCACCATCTTCGCAATGATGGTCTTGATCTGGTTCCTGGCCTCGTTCCCGCAGCCGCCCATGGGCGCCGAGCAACCGGCGATCAATTACAGCCTGGCCGCGATGATCGGCAAGGCGATCGCGCCGCTGCTCGCGCCCGTCGGCTTCAACTGGCAGATCGCGGTGGCGCTGATCCCGGGCATGGCGGCGCGCGAAGTCGCGGTCGCAGCGCTCGGCACCGTCTATGCCATCGAGGGCGGCAAGGAAGCCGCCGAGCAGATCGGCCATGTGCTGGCGACGAAATGGAGCCTGGCCACCGCGCTCTCGCTGCTCGCCTGGTACATCTTCGCGCCGCAATGCGCCTCCACGCTTGCCGTGATCCGGCGCGAGACCGGCGGCACCAAATGGATGGCGATCACGTTCGCCTACATGCTGGCGCTGGCCTACGTCTCAAGTCTTGCCACCTACCAGATCGCAGTCGCGTTCGGCGCGGGCTGATTATCGTTGGAGCATGATCTTTCGGAAAACCGGTACCCACTGTTCCGGATCGTGCCCAAATCACCGGAAATAGTCGAAAATCAGCTGCAGATCGGATTGAGAGGCGACGGCGCCGTTCAAATCGGCATCGATCACCCGACGGCACGCTTCGATGGCCGGCTCATCGCCGATGTCGTTGGCCGCTTCGAGCACCACCCAGGCGGTGTCCACCGACGGCTGGTCTGCGGCCGGCCCGCCGGAAAACCGGCTCAGAAGGTGGCGCACTTCGGCTTCGAGAAGGGCAATGTTCATCATCAATCTACCGAGGCCGGCTGTTCACATCCGCTGTCTCAATGCGCCTGAAGCAGAGGCTGCCGAGTGTGGCCGGGCCCGGCCGGCTCGTTGTGCTTGCGCGACTTGTAGAATTCCAGCACGCTCTTGGAGGTCTGGATGTTGAGCGAGCCGAAATCGCTTTCGAGATCCTTCAGATCCTTTGCGGTGATGCGGTGATCCTTGGCTCCGAGGAACAGCAGCGCCATGGTGGTGGCCCACGAAAAGCCGAGCGCCTTGGCGAGAACCAGCAGCATTTCCCTGTTCCTGTCGAGCAGGGCGCGCTCGATCACGTCGCCCGGCAATGAGCACAGCAGCGACAGCCCGATCGTGACTTCGTCGAAACGGTGCGACTTCGCATATCCGGCGATGCTGGCCTCATTGAGGTTGCCCTCGCGATACTGGGTCGCGACCACGCGTTTGGCGACAAAGTAGTTTCGTGAGGCGGGGCCGAATTTCGACTGCAGTTCGCCAGCGACGTCGCTCACGGTGGTCTGGATTTCCGACATCATCGCTGGGCGCTCGCGCTCCAGCCGCTTCTTGACGTTGTCGGACGCCTTGGCGATGAGCTGCTGGAAAACGTGCCTCGGGATGTCGCTGCGCAGGCCGAGTTGTTCGGCGAGGATCGAGTCACCCTCCGCCCGCGTGATCATGTGCAGAAAGCCGAAGTTCGACAGACGCGCTCCCTGGTTGCTCGCGACCGAGTTGACGACCTCGCGGTCGCCACGGCGCACCAGCACGTCGGTGACCTCCTCTTCGAGCGATTTTCGCTTGGAAATCGCGAGCAGATGCGGCTGGCCCTTGGTCTTGGCGGTGGCGACCAGCGCCTCCTTGTCGAGCCGCTCGGATTCCCGCAGCACGGGACCGGCGACCTCGATCGAATCGTCAAAGGCAAGCTTGTGGATGATGTTGGTCGGGGCCCGGTCGAACACGGCCAGCAGGTCCGACAGCTGGGCGCGCACCGCAACCTCGATCTCGTCGGTGAGCCGTCCAATGACCTCGCCGAAGGTCCAGATCTCCTCGTCGCTATAGCGGCCAGTGATCAGGAGATCCGTGGCGTGCCACAAGGCGCGCGTGCGGCTTTCCGCCGTCCCCCGGGCGATCGCATCGTCGAGATCCCGCAAAAACGAATGGACTTCGCCCATTTTGAAAAAACCTCAATTCGCGGACGACGCCGCCCAATAGCAGAACTGTCAGAGCCTACGAGACAAACGCAATCATTCCGTAAAGCCGGCAAATAAGTATTGCAGTTAAGAATTCGCTCAAATGCGCAGCAGTTTGTTCACCCTTCCGACCTCATGGTATGCACCGAGGCGGCGCCGGATCGGAACGGGCCCGCCGCCTCCACCACATAATCGCGAAACAACCTCACCAGCTGGGCGCTGCGTGCATCGGCCCGATTGACGAAATAGTAACCGGTCGAAAGCTTCAGCGGATGCTGAGCCAGCATCGCGAGCCTGCCTGCAGCCGCATGCGGCCCGATATAGGCCATGTCCGTCAGGGCAATGCCCGCGCCGGCGATTGCCGCATCCAGCGCCTGCGCCCGTGTTTCCACGGTCAGCCATTTCGAACGCTTGTTGGCAAGGGCGTGCTCGGTCTTCCATCTCGACCAATCCATGAAGCGCGACCGGGCCCGGATCAGCGGAATCCCCCGCCAGCCTCGTGCTGCCTTCGCGGCGACCTGCTCGGCGACCGGGGGCGCCGCAACCGGCATCAGCGTTTCCTTGAACAGCAGGGTCGCCACCAGCCCGTTCCAGGCGCCGTGGCCATGACGGATAGCGCAATCAAAATCCTCTAGGGCAAGATCGACCGCCCGCGTAGTGGTCGATATCGCCACCTCGATGCCGGGATGGCAGGCCTGAAATTCCGCAAGGCGCGGAATCAGCCAGTACGAGGCGAAGGTCGCGACGGTGGAGAGCCGGATCTGGCCGCGGTCGCGACGGAACGGCTGCAGCGCTGCCTCAATCCGCTCCAGTGCATCGCCCATGCCGGCGAGCAGCCGTTCGCCGTCCTCGGTCAGCACCAGCCTGCGGCCTGCCTTGCGCACCAGCGCGACGGCAAGCCGCTTCTCGAGTTCGGCGATCCGGTGTGACAGCGCCGATCGCGTCACGCCCAACCGATCGGCAGCCTCCGTCAGGCTGCCCAGATGCGCCAGCATGGACAACGCCGACAGTGCGCGGGCCGAGGGCGGCGCCGTGCTCGCCATAGCTCTCCCCAAGAATGACGGGTGAGATAATCTCACCGATCGCGCCCATCGATCAAGCTAACATCGGCCGCGTCAGCCGATGAGGGATCGAGGATGAGCATTGAGAATTTCCGCCAGCTCGCCGACTACAATCGCTGGGCCAACCTGCGTATCTACGCTGCGGCGATCGCGATGCCGGACGAACACTACCGCCGGCAGGTCGGCGTATTCTTCGGCAGCTTGCATGGCACGCTGAACCATCTGCTCCTCGCCGACCGTATCTGGCTGAAGCGGCTGACCGGCGAAGGCGACCCTCCGAGCCGCCTCGATAGCATCCTTTACGACGACCTCAAGATACTGGCCCGCGCCCGGATGGCGGAGGACGCACGCCTGAAACGCGTCGTCGACGGCTTCAGCGCCGCCGATCTCGGCGCCGAGGTCTCGTATCAGACAATTTCGGGCAAGCCGCAGCAGCAGGCGCTGCAGGACATCCTGCTGCATCTCTTCAATCACCAGACCCATCATCGCGGCCAGGCGCATGCCTGCTGCTCGATCGTCACTGGCACCGAGCCGCCGACGCTCGATCTTCTGGCCTTTCAGCGCGGCTTGGCCGCGCCCGGGCTCGCACTTTGACGTCTCACGGATTTGTCGGCGGCGGCGGTGTCAGCACCAGCGGCGGGCGCGGCTTTGGTCTGACCGGGGCTGGCCCCGGAGCCGGTTTGACGTCGATCGGCGGCGGCAGCGGCACGACCTGCTGACTCACGACCCCGGCGTTTGGCGCAGGCGTTGCCGTCTGTGGTGGTGTCTGCAC
>NZ_JBAURI010000294.1:0-7244 GCF_049581145.1 Bradyrhizobium sp. | reverse complement strand
ACCACACACTGCGCGTCATGCCAATCAAATGGCGTTGTTGTTTCATCATCCGATCTGGCATCGCGGCGATGCCGTCACTGTAGGACGCAAATATGTCCTGCGGACCGACGTCATGTATCGCCGGCATTCTTGACGCCGGGCTCACGCTGCCCGTCGGTACCGAGGTCGGTCAGCTGTAAGGTGGGCCAAGCGCAAGCTTGCCACCAGTCACGAGTCCGTGGATAGACGGTGGGCACGGCGCAAGGGCGCCTCTGCCCAGCCTGCACGGATCGTCAGCTCGCGGCTTTTTGTGTGCAGCATATTACTTCAGAACCGGCGCGCTCAGGCCGCGGATCGGGGCACGATCTTCTTGTAGCTGTGAGCTTTCTCTGCCTTGGAGAGTCGTGCGCGGCCTGCAGGTTCAGCCAGAACCGAGGATCAGTGCCAGAATAGCGGCCGAGCCGGATCGCCGTATCCGCGCTCACATCGCGCGTGCCCCGCATGATTTCGGTCAGGCGGTTGGGCGGGACGTCCAGCGCCTTCGCCAAGGCTCGCGCCGACAGGCCGAGAGGGACCAGATATTCCTCTCGCAACACTTCTCCCGGATGAGTTCGCAATCTGGGCATCGTTGTCCTCTTCAGTGATAGTCTACAATCTCAATCGCTTCGGGACCGTCGGGTGTCCAACGGAAACAGACACGCCACTGCCGGTTGATACGAATGGAATGGTGGCCGCGACGGTCGCCTTTCAAAGCTTCCAGCCGGTTGCCCGGCGGAGATAGCAGGTCATCCAGTCTGATTGCCGCGTCCACCATGTCGAGCTTGCGCAGGGCAATGGCCTCGATATTCCGCCAGCGCGCCGGGCATATGGTGGGCACGGCGCAAGGGCGCCTCTGCCCCCCCTATGGATCCGGTCGAGAAGGTCGGCCGCATCGACGGAGGGTCAGCCGCCGATCTCTTTCAACAATGCTTTCGCAAATCGGCAGGCGTCATCTTCATCCCCGAACCGGCAGGACCTGGCGAGCGCCTTGCGCGCGCGATCGGGGTCCTTGTCGACGCCGATGCCGCGGACGAGGTGAAAGCCCAGCATCGTGCAAGCCCAGGGATCGTTGCGGTCGCACGCTAATCCGTAGGTTCTCATCGCGCAGGTTTTGCCGGGGCCGGAGTCCATTTCCACGGCCCGGTTGGTACAACCAGAAACGAAACCAGATGCGCAGGCTCGCTGGAAGAAGGCTTGCGACACCGCACCATTCCTGACTTTTTGTATGACGAGCGCCGCGGAGTAGCAGTGACCCGCATCGCCTGCTCGACAGCCATCGAGGCATCGCGCAACATCAGCCGCACAGCGTTCGATCGAGAACTCTTGCGGGCCCTGTCGTGCCGGCATCAGGTCGGCCGGACATTGATCGGGCTTTTGCAGCCAATCCGGCCACGACGCCTCCAGCGCCGCAACGACCTTGGCCGGGTCGGCTGGTCTCGTCGGCGATAGTCGGATCAGGCTTGCTGCTGCGATGGTTACGCAGACGGCCAGCATCAATATGCCCAGCGTCCAAAGCGGCATCGGAGCGCTTCCTTGATCACGGGGCATGGGGGCTTTCCAGGCCGTCAGGCATCGCGCCAAGATCTTTAAGTTGCATGGTATTGAAGCATCGGGATCGGTGCAACGCCATCCGGACGGACAGATGCTTGCCCGCGCATTGGCCGGCAATGTGCCGCGCAGGCGCTTCCGGATTCGTCACCTCGCTGCTTTTCGCCTGCGGCATATTTACAAAACCGAAATTTGCTGTATGTCCACGAGCATGTTCCCCGCGGATTTTCCGCGCGTGAGAGAATGATGCGACAGCTCGACGCCCATCCAACGCTGCAAGCAGCCCTGCCGGTGATACCGCAAGGCTGCATTTTGGCGTGCGCGGCGAAGGGGTTGTCGGCCAATAGGCCGGCCGCAAGGCGCCTACCAGCAGCGTGATACGGCAGCGGGTTTTCCCTCTGCCGGAAAGGCAGAGAGAAAATCCGCAAATTGTCGCTCACCGGCAAGCTGCGCTCCCAAAATCCTCCCTGCCTCTGACAGCAAGACCGGCGTGCTCCCGCTATCGAGCATGCCGTGGCCGGAGTCGCCCGTGGTGGGCCTCCGGTCGAAGCGAGCAAGGCAACAACAGGAGGATCAGGTGCGATCCGATCCCTTTCAAGAGCGCGCGCGGGCCCTTGCGGTCGAAGCAGGCCTCGATCCCGATGCGAAGATCGATCGTCCCGGACCGGGCCCGATGTTCGGGCGCAGGGAGGCCAAGCGCAGGTTCGCCCGTGCCGAGATGGACCAGTGGCTGCAGTCGCGCGGCGTCACCCTGATCGGTGCCGACCTGGACGTGCGCCCGATGGCCTATCGCCGCCTGCCGGAGGTGCTTGCCGAGCACTCAGGCCCGATCAGGGTGCTGCACACCTTGCGCCCGTTCGCGGTGGCGATGGCCGGCGAGAACGAGTTCGATCCCTTCAAGGATTGAACGGACTGGAGCAAGGACCGCCCATGGGCGGCCTTGCTGCCGGGCGCCCGAGGAGACGCGCGCGACCTTCGAATCGCCACGAGCGAATAGACATGATGCCATACTGAGTCGCTTTCGGAGCACCTTGATGTCCCAGCCTGATCTTCAGCCGACCCTGGTCGGTCCCGCCATCACGGTCCGGCCGATCCTGCCGGAGGATTGGCAGGAGCTGTTCGCCGCCGCATCCGACCCCAAGATATGGGAAGTGCATCCGGTCACCGCGCGTTACACCGAGCCCCTGTTCCGGGCATTCTTCGACGGCGCCGTCGCTTCGAAGATGGCCTTCGTGTTCGTCGATCGCGCCACCGGACGGCTGATCGGCTCGAGCCGCTATTATGGCTACGATCCTGCGCGCAGCGAAATCGAGATCGGCTGGACCTTCATCGTGCGCAGCCATTGGGGAGGTGCGGCGAACCGTGAAGTCAAGCGCCTGATGCTCGACCATGCTTTTGGCTTCGTCGACACCGTGGTGTTCTGGGTCGGCGAGGAAAACTGGCGCTCGCAGCGCGCCATGACCAAGATTGGCGGCGTCAAGCGCGATGGGCTGTTGACCCGGCAGCTCAGCGGCGACGATCCGTATTTCATTTTCGAGATCACGAAGAACCGATACCAGAACGGCGGCCGCGCCCTGGTCGCGTAGGCCGATAGCCGACGTGACTTCGAATCAGGACCGACGGTGCCAATTCGTGACTCGTCATGCCGCGCTTGTCCCGCCTGCGGGTCATAGGCGAGCGGAAACCGCGCCGTCCCTCCGACGTCTATGCGCGGGTCGTGACGGTCGGTCATCGCCGAAGTTCACTGGCATTGCGGCGAAAGCACTTCCCAAAGCGAACGCTCTGCGAGTGAGGCTGATGACACTCATTAGCCTCGGAGCAACGTATCCCCGGAGCAATGTGCTGCACCGCACGTGTTGGCTCATGCTCTGAGACGTGCGCCAGACGACGCGCCAATTTGCTGTGCACGCTTCTCATCCCGACTCGTCTTGGCCACCAGCGGTCGTAACGAAAACGTCATCGTCCCGACATGGCGCAAAAATATCAATGCTGACGATTGCCATGGGAGATCGATGATGTCTTTTGCAACATTTTTTAAGCGTACCACTGGCTTGCTCGGAACGCTGGCGCTTTTGTCGAACAGCACGGTGGCGTTCGCGCAAGATGAATGGCCTCGCGACGACGGCCAGCAGCACGACGGTTTCAAATTCGACGATGGCGAGCGGTACGGCGACAACGACCATGACAGGCTGTCGCTCAACGAGAAGATCGAACTGCTGCGTCGCAAGGTGAAGTATGTGTTCGTGATTTTTCATGAGAACGAATCCTTCGACCACTACTTCGGCACCTTCCCGGGTGCCAATGGCCTTTTCCACGCACCGCAGGGCGGTACGCCGGCCAATGAGACGCCGAGCTTCGTGCAGAAATATCTCGATACGTCGCTCAAGCCCGTGACGATCTCCCCGTTCCTGATGCCGCAAGCGGTCAAGACCGCGAGCGGGCAGATCGTGCCGATCTATCCCGCCGACGAGATTTCGGTCGATCACAGCCACCAGGGCATGGCAAACAGCCTCCATGTCGACCCGACCACCGGCGCCGCGGCGAGTGATCGCTACGCGATGGATCAGGAGGGGCTGACCACCGACGCGTATGGCAACATCGTAACCCCGACGGGCGCGGCGCCGACCGCGATCTCGCTGGCGCAAAAGCAGAAAGCCGAGACCGATATCGGTCACATCGATTGCGACACCATCCCCTTCATGTGGCACTGGGCGAAGAACTTCGTGCTGTTCGACAATTTCCGTCAGACCATCGTCGGACCTTCGACGCCGAACGCGATCGCACTGATCGCCGGCCAGTCCGGCCAGACGCAATGGGCGCTGCACAACAATGAGGGCCCGACCACGACCTATGCCAACCCGGCCTTCCCGAACCCGCTCGGCGCCAGCTTCGGCTCGAACGTCATGCCGGCCACCAGCAATGCATTCGTGCCAATCGTCAGCGATCCCGGCCCGTTTCCGGGTTCAAATCTCGACCACAGCGCGGTCAAGCCGCCTTTCAACTTCGACGAGAATCCGGCCAACCCGACCCTGGACCTGACCTTTGCCACCCAGCCCTTGTCATTCATGGGTCATAACATCAAGACCATCATCGCAAGCGACCCCAATCCGACCGCGGACCTGCTCGACGTCCAGGACGACATCACAACCATTGCGTCCGACAACCCGGCGGTCAACTGGGGCTGGTATCAGCAGGGCTTCAATGCCAACGATACGTCCGATCCATTCGAGCCGCAAAATTCCACGACGCCAAACCCCACCAACAATCCGGGCCTGAACACCGGTTATGTGTTGCATCACAACGGTCCGCAATATTTCGGCTATCTGGCCGACAATCCGCAGGTGCTGGACAGCAACCTGCATGGCGCAAAGGACTTCTTCCAGGCCGTTGAGGGCCGAACGCTGCCAAGCGGCGGCGGCGTATTCTATCTGCGCGGCGGCTACGACAACAATGATGGGCTGGTGCCGGTCGATCCAACGCCGGCCATTCAGCACGCGTTCATCGGCAACGACGATCATCCGGCCTATTCCGATCAGCAGATCTCCGAGGCGTTCGCCGCCAAGGCGATCAACGACATCGCCAACAGTCCCTACTGGCCGGAAAGCGCGATCATCATCACCTATGACGAGACCGACGGGTTCTACGACCACGTCTCGCCGCAACGCCGCAATACGTTCGCCGACGGCTCGCCGCTGGCGGCCGGTCCCCGCATTCCGACCATCCTGATCTCGCCCTATGCGGCATCCGGCAAGATCTCGCATCACTACAGCGAGCACGGCTCGGTGATCAAATTCATCAACGAGCTGTTCGGCCTCGTGCCGCTCGCCCAGCTTCCCGACGAGAAGCGTGGGCGCGATCTGGGGCTGGTGACCCTGGGACAGAAGGACCTCGGTCCGTCGGATGATCCGGACAATAATGTCGGCGACCTGACCGAAGCCTTCGACTATGACATCCTGCGGGGGGACAAGCCGCAGATATCGGCCGAGCAGGCGACGTTCCCGGCGACCGTGGTCGCAACGCTGCCTCATCTGGCGAAGCCGAACTACTCGCCAAACGGCTACACCAATGGTGCATGCGCCGCGATCGGCATTCTGCCGACGGACTTCCCGTCGATGAAGGCCTATCAATCGGGCGAACCGTCCGATCCGTATCCGGTCGACGTCAATCCGCGTCCGACCCAGTCGCCGGGTACGCCGACCTCGGGAAGCTGGACTCCATGATCCCGTGTCGGCCTCAGGCGTTGCCTGCGGCCCGCTGATCGCTTGCGGGAGGGTGGAGGTCCTGACCTCCATCCTTTCTGTCGTTGGATTTGATTTGAGTTTTTCCATGCTTCGCTTGGCTCTCGGCCTGTTCGCTGCTGGCGTGATGGCGCTCACCGGCCTCGTGCACGCTCAAACCCTGGAATCGATCCGCGCCGCTCAG
This sequence comes from Bradyrhizobium sp., assembly GCF_049581145.1. Taxonomy (GTDB): domain Bacteria; phylum Pseudomonadota; class Alphaproteobacteria; order Rhizobiales; family Xanthobacteraceae; genus Bradyrhizobium. The sequence goes on along the minus strand of NZ_JBAURI010000294.1, from coordinate 1,256 downwards.
CACATGGCGTGCGGCACGGTGATGGGCGTGGATGACTGGAATGGACAGGATGTCCACGGTGATCTCTCGTCCCTGGAGGGCGAAGTGTGCCGTGCCGTCGCCGTCGCCATCTTCGGGGACGCGGGCACGCTGACGATCCAGGCCTTTCCGGCGGAGCCTGAGGCCCTGAATGCGCTGAAGGCGGGCACGATCCAGCTTGCGGTCGGCATCTCACCCTCGGCATCGACAGCGATCCAATTCGGGGTCGGGTTCGGACCATCCGTTTTTTACGACTCGCAGCGTTTGCTGGTGTCGAAGCTGAGCGGCATCAAGGACCTGCCAGGCTTGCGTGACCGGCTTGTCTGTGCACTCGACATGAGCCCGCCGGAGCGCGTGCTGCGCGACGAGATGACCGCGCGCGGCATTCCCTACGCGCTTCAGGCGCATTCCGAACAGGGCGAAATGGATGCCGCCGTGGCTGTTCGCCGCTGCGAGGCGGGCACCGGCATGGAGTCGCGGCTCGCGCAGTCACGCGCCAATTTTCATGCCTGGACCAACGATTTCGTCTTCCTGCCGGAGCGGTTCGGGCTTGCCCCGATGGTGCCCGCCTATCGCTATGGCGACCAGAGACTGGGGCTGGTGATCGACTGGACGGTCAGCGCGCTGATCGAGGCGGAAGCGTTGGGGATCACGCGGCAGAATGTGGCGGCGGCGGCGGAACGCCAGGACATGCGGGCCGAGCAGTTGCTCGGCCATGATTTCGCGACGGGCCAGGCGCTCGGGCTGGCGCATGATTGGGCCGCCAAGGTCATCGCGGCGACAGGCAATTATGGCGAGATCTTTCAGCGTACGACAGGCGGTCCCTACCATCTGGATCGCGGTCTGAACGCGCTTTGGACCGAGGGCGGACTGATGCGCCCGCTGCCCATGAAATGACCAGCCAGAACCACGTCGCGCCGCTTCGATCATTGCGGGTTGGATCCGGCCGTCAGTCAACGGCAGCGAGTTGATTACGAGGGATCGGCTTATCCGTTTCGCCGGATCACGCTCTAGCGTCCGGACGATGTCAGCCTGAGATCATAAACCGCCGTCCCGAACATCGCAGCAGCTTCGGGCAGCGCATACACTGAAAAAGAGCTCAGCCGGCATCCTGCCTTCCAGAACTCGGACAACACGGTGCATTCGTTCGCTGCCATGTTGTAGAGGGTCCGACGGGCGGTCTCCTGCGCCGTATTGCTGGGCACGTCGCGTGGATCCGCCATTCCCTCAATTCGTGC
>NZ_JBAURI010000293.1:0-4730 GCF_049581145.1 Bradyrhizobium sp. | reverse complement strand
TCGGAGCAGTTGTTCGCGAAAACAAGCACGCGAAAGGCTCCGGCAGGAATCGGGGCTCCCACTTCGTCACGCTGGGTCGCCAGCGCCGTCAGACAGCGTTCGATCTGTGCGGCTTCGTTGTGAGCGGGGATTGCGACAATCGCGTTTGGATGATCATCATGCCGATAGACGTTTGTGGTACGCACGGGTAACTATTTCTCTGCCTGCAATAAAGCCATCTTGCTAAGTGGCGAACATCGACTCGGTTCCTCGATCGACCGCTGAATTCAGGCGGTTCGTATGTAACGCGCAGGGGTGATCCGTGTCGGACCCTGGCTCGGGCGGTCAACGGGGCCCGAGCAACGCTTGCGAACCGGCCGACATGAAATCTCTGCGGTCAAGCCCTCGAACTTTCGATATGGCCCGGTTCTCCGGGATCAAGCCAACCCAGAACCGCGCAGCGATTAGATTGCCTGATCGGCTGTCACGAGCCGTTACCGTTGTTCGATCAGCTTGTCGATGGTAATCGGAAAGTAACGCACCCGCCTGCCGGTCGCGTGGAAGATCGCATTGGCGACCGCGGCGGCCGTTCCGACGATGCCTATTTCGCCGAGGCCCTTCACGCCGAGGGGACTGGCCTTATCGTCCTGCTCCTTGACGAAAATCACCTCGATATCCCTGATGTCGGCGTGAACAGGCACGTGGTATTCAGCCAGATTATGATTCATGATCTTGCCGAGACGATGGTCGGTCATCGCCTCCTCATGCAGCGCCATCCCGATGCCCATGACAACGCCGCCCAGAATCTGGCTGCGCGCAGTCTTCGGATTCAGGATCTTACCGGCCGCGGTGGCGCAGACGATTTTCGAGATTCGCACCACACCGAGTTCCTCGTCGACCCGAACTTCAGCGAACACGGCCGAATGCGTATAGCTGACATATTTCCGCATTTGGGCAGGATCGGGCGCGGCCTTGCCGTCCTCGACGATCTCATCCAGATCGGCGGCGTGCATGACTTCTGCGAATGAAAGACTGCGTCCTGGATCGTCCTTTCGGGCGATACGCCCCGACTCGAATTCGACATCGTCGAAGCTGGCCCCCGCAAGCGGCGAATTGGCCATCTTTGCCGCATGCTTGAACAGCGTCTGCTTGACCGCTTCGCAGGCCGATTGCACGGCAGAGCCGTTGGACGCGGCAGTCCACGAGCCGCCTTCGACCGGCGATTGCGGCAGCGAGGAGTCGCCGATCCGGGGAGTCACCGCCTCGATCGGCAGTCCGAGCGCGTCCGCACCGATCTGGGCGAGGATGGTCCAGGTGCCCGTGCCGATGTCGGAAGCAGCGGTCGACACTTCGAGACGGCCATCAGCCATCAGCCTGGCTTTCGCCTCCGCCTTTTGCAGCGACGCCTCCCACATCCCCGTCGCCATGCCGAGGCCGACCAGATCGTGGCCGTCGCGCATCGACCGGGGCTCGCGCTTGCGCTGCCGCCATCCGATCGCGGCAGCCCCTTGCTCGTAGCAGGACAGCAGCGCCTTTGAGGTATGCATCTTGCCGCTGCTTTCCTCGATCGAGGCGAAATTGAGCTTTCGCAATTCCAGCGGATCGATGCCGACCCGATAGGACAATTCATCCATCGCGCATTCGAGCACTGTCACGCCGACGGCGGCGCCAGGCGCACGCATGTCGCAGGGCGTCGCGGTGTTGAGTTTGGCCAATGCGTAACTCAGCCTGACGTTGTCGCAGTGGTACATCATGCCGGACCAGTTCACGAGCGCTTCCTGATAATCTTCGTAAAGCGAGGTCGCGCTGACCCCGTCATGCATGATGGAGACAAGGCGGCCATCGTGATCGGCGCCCAGCGAAATCGCGTGATAGGTGTCGGGACGGTAGCCGATGTAGAACATCTGCGCGCGCGTCATCACCACGCGCACCGAACGCTTGAGTTCGAGGCTCGCCATCACGGCAAAAAACAGTTGCTGCTGCGGCCGCAGCCCGGCACCGAACGCACCGCCGACATAGTGGTTGACCACCCGGACATTGCCGGTCTTCAGGCCGAACACTGAGGTGACATAGCCTTGGCTGTTCTGCGAGCCTTGGGTCTTTTCATAAATCGTCAGCCTGCCTTCGCCCTCGAAAACGCATGTCGTGGCGAACAACTCCATCGGATTGTGATGTTCGGCGTTGACGCGGTAATCCGCGCTGACCCGATGGGCGGCTTGCGAAAAGAGCTTTTCCGCCTCACCGCGCGGCGCCGGCGGCGGCGGGATGCCATCGCGCTTGCGTGGCGGATCGTAGGCTGCCGAGCGTTGCAGGTCGAGTGCGGTGCCGTGCGCGGCCACCTCATACTCCGCGCGTACCAGCGAAGCCGCGTCCCGCGCCGCCTCGAAGCTGTCGGCCACGACCAGCGCAATCGGCTGGCCGTCGAACAGAATGCGGTCCGAATGGAGCGGCCTGAACGGATGGCCGGGCGGCGCAACCTCGTCATGCCAATTCCGGTCGAGCCAGGCCGCCTTGCCGCGATTTTCATGGGTGAAGACCTCGACCACGCCCGGCACGGCGCGTGCCCGGTCGATCTCGAGCTTTTTGATCCGGCCTGACGCGATGGCACCGGGAACGATGACCCCGTACAGCAAATCGCTCGCGGGATATTCCGCAGCATATTTCGCCTGTCCCGTCACCTTGAGCCGGCCGTCGACCCGGCTGGTTGGATGCCCGATCGGGCGCAATTCGGCTGTTTGCAAAGCCGCCTCCTAACGAACGGATTTGTCGGACTGATTCTGTGGGGTTCCGGCAGCGGCCTGCCGCAACGCGCGGACGATCGTGCGCCGCGCCAGCCCGATCTTGAAATCGTTCTCGCCCTGCCCCTTTGCATCGCGCAAAATCGCCTCCGCGCAACGGTCGAAAGCCGCCTCCCCCGGCGGTTGACCCTGCAACAGTTCCTCGGCGCCGCGGGAGCGCCATGGCTTGTGCGCAACTCCTCCCAGCGCGATCCTGGCTTCCACGATCTTGTCGTCCCCGATCTTGAGTCCGACGGCGACGCTGACCAGGGCGAAGGCGTAAGACAGCCGGTCCCTGACTTTCAGATAGGTGTGGTTCGGTCCGAAATCGGAATCCGGCAGCTCGATCGACGTGATCAATTCACCAGCTTCCATCGTATTGTCGCGCTGGGGCTGCTCGGCTGGCAGGCGGTGAAATTCGGCGAATGGGATGCTGCGGCTGCCCCGCGGTCCCTCGACATGGACGACCGCCTGCAGCGCCGCCAGCGCTACACACATGTCCGACGGATGCACCGCAATGCAGTTGTCGCTCGCGCCGAGAATGGCGTGGATGCGATTGACGCCGCCGATCGCCGGGCAGCCGCTCCCCGGATTACGCTTGTTGCAGGCGGTTGACGGATCATAGAAGTAATAGCAGCGGGTCCGCTGCAGCAGGTTGCCACCGGTCGTCGCGGCATTGCGCAATTGCGGCGACGCTCCTGCCAGTACGGCACTCGCGAGCAGCGGATACTGCTTCCGAACCCGTGGGTCCCAGGCCAGATCGCTGTTGGTGACGAGCGCGCCGATCCGCAGCCCCCCCTCACGGGTCTCCTCTATCGAGCGCAACGGCAACCGGTTGATATCGACCAGGCACGACGGCCTGGCCACGTCGTATTTCATCAAGTCGACGAGATTGGTGCCGCCGGCGAGCGCGCGGGCATCGGCCGAGGAGGCCAGCGCCTTCACGGCGTCCGCCACTGATTCCGGCCGGAGATATTCGAACCGGTTCATTCGGCGGCCTCGCGCGCATGGTCGGATTGCTGCATGACGTCTTCGATCGCGTCGGCGATGTTGGTGTAGGCCCCGCAGCGGCAAATGTTGCCGCTCATCTGCTCGCGGATGTCGGCGCGGGAGCGGGCATGGCCTTCCGCCAACAATCCGGCGGCCGAGCAGATCTGGCCGGGCGTGCAATAGCCACACTGAAAGGCATCGTGCTCGACGAACGCAGCCTGCAGCGGATGAAGCTCGCCACTGCCTGACAATCCTTCGATCGTGGTAATCTCGGCGCCATCCCTGGCGACGGCCAGGATAAGGCAGGAATTGATCCGCTTGCCGTCGATCAAAACCGTGCAGGCGCCGCACTGACCCTGATCACAGCCCTTCTTCGTGCCCGTGAGCCCAAGCCGCTCGCGGAGCAGATCGAGCAGCGTGACCCACGGATCGATCCGAAGCTGATGACGCGTTCCGTTGATGGTCAGGCTGATCGGTACCCCGGTGGACAGTGCGGGAGGACTTGGCACAACAACCTCGTTTCGGCAGGAATCGCTGTTCTAAAAAGTTAGCTGTTTTAGAACACACTCAACCAGATGCCGTTCCTGTCGCGCCTGCCGAATGTGCTTCACCATCGCCGCACGGTCGAACCCCTGTCTGTCGTTGTTTGCCTCCATCGCGTCGACCAGCGCCGTCAGACGATGAAAGCAAAAAGCCCCGCATTGCGGGGCTTTTTCTTATCGAAAGTATTGAGGAGCCGGCGCCCTTAGCGCTGTGGCGAGGCGTTGGGACTGGTCGTGCGACCCGACGGGTTCGTGTTTGCGCCGTTCATGTTGGGCGAAGTTCCGATCCCGGTGCCGGTGCTGCTCGATCCGGTCGTTCCACTGGTTCCGGCGGAGCCCGATCCGCTCATCCCGGTGGTGCCGGAACCTGCTGAGCCAGTCCCCATAGAGCTCCCCATGGAGCTTGCCCCCGTGGAACCCGAGCCACCCATCGAGCCGGAGC
>NZ_JBAURI010000292.1:0-5457 GCF_049581145.1 Bradyrhizobium sp. | reverse complement strand
ACACAGGCCGGATGCAGGCCGCGTTGATCGGCACGCTCTCGCTCGCCGCGTTCCTGCTCGCCTGGCATCTCCTGACCAGATATCGCGTGGTGTTCTTCGTGCGGTTTACCAACGTGCCGTCACCGCTTGACGTCTACGATAGTTTCCATAAAGCCATCCACGATCCCAAGTTCTTCCTCAACGTGGCGCTGAGCTGCCGGCGCATCCTGCTCGGCTTCTCGCTGGCGACCGTCGTGGCGGTGCCGCTCGGCCTGGTGATGGGCCGCTTCAGGCGGATTCATGAGATCGTCTTTCCCATCACCGAGGTGCTGCGCCCGATTCCGGCGATCGCCTGGGTGCCGATGGCGATCATGTTGTGGCCGACCAACGAGCAGAGCATCGTCTTCATCACCTTCCTGGGTTCGTTCTTTCCGATCCTGGTCAACACCTTGCACGGCATGACGCTGGTCGATCCCGTGCTGGTCCGCGCCGCGCGCTGTCTCGGCGCCAAGGAAGCATCGATCTTTCGCGAGGTCTATTTCCCGGCATCGCTGCCGCACATCTTCACCGGCCTGACCGTCGGCATGGGCGTGGCCTGGGTGTCGCTGATCGCGGCCGAGATGATCTCCGGTCAATATGGCATCGGCTATTTCACCTGGGAGGCCTATTCGCTGGTGCAGTATTCGGACATCGCGCTCGGCATGATCGCGATCGGCGTGCTGGGCCTGGCGTCAAGCCTCCTGATCCGGGCCATCGGACGGCTCGCCATGCCCTGGGGGCGGACATGACGGAGATCGATACAAAACCCGCCAAGGGCCATGTCGAGGTCAGGAACTTTGCACTGAGCTATGAGACGATCGACGGATCGGTCGACGCGGTGACCGATACCAACATCCACGTCAATGCTGGCGAATTCGTTTCGATCGTGGGGCCGTCGGGCTGCGGAAAATCGACGCTGTTGAACGCGGTCGCGGGCTTCCTCAAACCGACCGCCGGGACGGTGACGGTGGACGACGAACCCGTTAATGGTCCGAGCGCCGAGCGCGGCATGGTGTTCCAGCAATATTCGCTCTTCCCCTGGAAGACGGTACGCGAGAATGTCGAGTTCGGGCTGAAGATGCGCGGCATGGAACGCACGCAACGCGAGCGCGCCGCCCGCACCCTGCTCGGTCTTGCCGGCCTCGAGGCGTTCGAGAAGCACTATCCGGAGCGTCTCTCCGGCGGCATGAAGCAGCGCGTCGGCATCGTGCGGGCGCTCGCGACCGGGCCGAAGGTGCTGCTGCTCGACGAGCCGTTCGGCGCACTGGACGCGCAGACCCGCATCATCATGCAGCAGATCCTCACCAACATGTGGCAGCGGCTGAAAATCTCCGTGCTGTTCGTCACCCACGATATCGACGAGGCGATCTTCTTGTCCGACCGCGTCTACTGCATGACGGCCCGGCCCGGCTCGATCAAGGCGGAAATTGCGATTCCGCTGGAGCGGCCGCGGCAGCAGGCCATGATGATGTCGTCGGAGTTCCTGGCGCTGCGGCGTGGACTGATGTCGTTGATCCGGGAAGAGAGTCTGAAGGCGATGGGCGGCGAGATCAGCGACCTCGGCATGGAGGGCCTGAGCATCGATCTTCACGGGCATTCGCTGGCCGAGATGCTCTGATCCTTCGGACGGTCGCGCTGCGACTTTCCAAGCAGCAGGAGCCCCGCCACGATCGCAGCCAAGCCCGCGGCGTGATACCAGGCGAGCATTTCGCCAAGCCACAGGATCGAGAACGCGGCCGAGAACAGCGGTGTGAGATAGAGGAAGGCGGCGGCGCGGGCCGGCCCCAAGGCCGCGACGCCGTAGAGATAAAACAGGTTGCCGAGCATGGTCGGCGCCAGTCCGACATAGCCGATCGCGACAATTGCAAAACGCAGGTCGGACAAGCGGTAGACCAGCCACGGGCTGCCGATCAGGATTGACAGCAGATAGACCGGCAGCATCACCACGACCAGTCCCGCCCAGGCCGTGACGACCGTCAGCGGCAATGGCGCGATGGTTCGGCTCCAGTCGCGGACCTGGATCGAGAACCAGGCAAACGACATCGCCGCCAGCAGCGACCACAGATTGCCCAGGCTGAGGTGAAGCCCGATCAGGATCTGCGGCTCGCCCTTGCTGATGATCAGCAATGTGCCGGCGAGCGCGACCGCAAGCCCTGCCTTGATGCGCCATGACAATTGCGCCTCTCCGCCGAGCGACGACAGCACCACCACCCAGACCGGCGTCGTCGCATTGATGAAGCCGACCTCGATTGCGAGGCTTTGATAGGCGCCCCCGATCAAGAGATACGAGAACACGCCGACGCCGACGGCGCCGCCGAGAATCACGTCGCTCAGCCGCGGGCGGATCGCGGGCCACGCCAGCCGCAACGCGGGCCAGGCGATCAGTGTGAGCACGATTGCCGCAGGAAACCAGCGCCAGAACACCAGCGCCGGCAGCGGCACCGCGTCGCGCGCCGCCCGCGCCACCGCGTGATTGCTGCCCCAAAGTGCGGCCGTGGCGGTCAACGCCAGCGTCCCGGACAAGGTCGAACGGGGCTTCATCCCTGTTCGGACGCGCGCTGGCCGCGCGCGCGCTGCGAGACGTGCCAGGGCAGCAGCAGCTTTTCGGCGTAATCGACCGCAAAGAACAGCACGGTTCCGACCAGGCTGAGCAGCAAGAGCGGCACGAACACCCGCACCGTGTCGAACTGCCCCTGGGCGACCAGAATCTGAAAGCCGAGGCCGCGGCTGCCGGCGACGAATTCACCGACGATGGCGCCGACCAGCGCGAATGACACGGCCACTTTCATCCCGGCGAACAGGCTCGGCAGCGCGCAGGGAAAGCGGATCTTGGTCAGCACCGCCCATGGCGAGGCTTTCGACACCCGCGCCAGGTACAGCATGTCGGGATCGACCGAGCGCAGGCCGAGCACCATGTCGATCACGATCGGAAAGATCGCAAGCATCAGCGCGATCGCGATCTTCGGCTCCGGCCCGGTGCCCATCCAGATCACGAACAGGGGGGCCAGCGCCACCTTGGGAATCGAGTTGAGCGCGACCAGGAGCGTATAGACCGTCCGCTCCAGGAAGCGCGAATAGACGATGCCGACCGCGAGCGCGACGCCGGAGATGACCGACAGGACGAAGCCGATGCACGTCATCGCCAGCGTGAAGCCGAGATTGCGCAGGAACATGCCCGGGGTTTCCAGGAAGGCTGCGATGATCGCGGACGGTGCGGGCAGGATCAGCGGCGACGGCTGAAAAATCCGCACGGCTGCCTCCCACAACAACAACGCCGCGAGCAGCACGACGATGACGTCGCGCGTCTCGCTGTCGCCGCTCAGCCATCGTCTTGCCCGCGCCATCATTCCTTGACGATCCCGAGTTCAGCGAAATGGTGGCGGATGCGATGCACATAGGCGGCGAACTCGGCGCTGTCGCGGATCGCAAGCCGGCGCGGGCGGGGCAGATCGATTGCAATCGTCTCGACGATCCTGCCGGGCGCCTTGCCCATCATCACGACGCGGTCGGACAGGAACACCGCCTCCACGATCGAATGGGTGATGAACAACAGCGTCTTGCGGGTATCCTGCCAGATCTGCGCCAGCTCAACATTGAGGTCGTCGCGCGTCATCGCATCGAGCGCGCCGAACGGCTCGTCCATCAAGAGCAATTCGGGATCGGCCAGCAGCGCGCGGCAGATCGAGGCGCGCTGCCGCATGCCGCCGGACAGTTCCCAGGGATAGCGATGCTCGAAGCCGGAAAGACCGAAGCGTTGCAGCAAGTCGCGCGCGCGCCCCCGCTCCTGCTTGTTCGGCGTCCTGCGAAAGTCGATCGACAGCAGCACGTTGTCGAGGATGCTCCGCCAATCCAGCAGCACGTCGCGCTGGAACACGACGCCGAGCCGGTCCGGCGGACCATCGAGCGGCTGGCCTGCGATAAGGGCCCGGCCGCAGGAGATGCTTTCAAGTCCGGCCACCAGCTTGAGCAAGGTGCTCTTGCCGCAGCCGGACGGACCGACCACGCTGACGAATTCCTGCCGTTTGATGTCGAGATCGATATCGACAAGCGCCGCGACCGGTCCGCGTGGCGACGCGTAGGTCTTCCCCACGCCGCGCAGCGACACGAAGGCATCGGTCACGTTCGCGGGCGACAAAACCGTCATGTCACTCGATGAGCGCGTTGGTGTAGTAGTCCGACGCCTTGGTGCCGGGCCTGACGACCCCTGCGGCTTCCATCGATTTGAGCGCCGCGTCCCAGTCCTCCGCCGCCTGCCAGCCGATCGGCTTGCCCTTGGACGCCGGCGTATCGAAATAGTCCAGCGTCAATTTGATCTGGCCGAGCAGGACCACCGGATCGAGCTGCGCATCGGGGCGTTCGGCGATCATCGCCTTGACGCCGTCCTCCGGATTGACGCGAAGGTCCTGCCAGGCGCGCTGCTCGACCTCGATCAGCCGGCGCAAGGCCGGTCCCTTGCCGGCAATGGTATCCTCGCGGGCGACCAGTCCATAGCTCGGAAAGGCAATGTTGGCATCGGAGGCAAGCAGGCATTTCGAGGGCCGCGACTTCTCCGCGATCGGCAAAGCCGACCCGACGGTCGACATCAAGCCGTCGGCGCGCCTGGCCAGATAGGTGCCCCAGAGCGCCGCCGGATCGACCACGTCGAGTTTGAGATCGTCGCGGGTCATTCCGGCAGACTTCAAGTAGACGTCGATGAAGGGCGCCCACGGACTGGCAGCGAACACGACGACCGTCTTGCCGCGCAGATCGGCCGGACCGTTGATCGGCGCATCCTGGTCGACAAGGATGCAGAGATCGGTGCGCCGCTGGAAATTCGCGATCGAACGGATGGTCGCACCCTTGGCGCGCGCCGAGACGACCAGTCCGACCTGGACCTGGCCGACATCGACCTGACCAGCATTGACGAGCTGGATGGTATTGCCCGAGCCGCGGCCGTCCTGGATATCGACATCGAGGCCGGCCTCCTTGAACCAGCCCTTGTTCTGGGCCAGATGCATCGCGGCTTGAACGCCCCACGGCGAGAAATCGAGCCTCACCGTCAGCTTATCCGCGGCGGCGGCCGGCACCAGTCCGGCACCGAGCGCGGCGACCGCCACGACGACCATCATCGAACTCAACAAACGTTTCACTTGCCAAACTCCGGTTTACTGAGAGGTATATCGACGCCTTCCAATTGCTTCGGCGAGATCGCGGTCAAATAGCTCAACACCATGTCGACCACGTGTTGGCGCCGCTTCGCGACCCGCCGCCGCGCGGCGAGATCGCGATCGAGCAGCCACGACAGCGTATGCTGATTGGACAGGAAGAAATAGGCGAGCCCGGAAATGGATAAATAGAGGTCGACCGCATCGACATCGGCGCGGAAGCTGCCCTCCTCCTGGCCGCGCTTCAGCAGCAGCCGGATGGTGTCGAGCAGCCCGCGATAGAGCGGCTTGGTGG
>NZ_JBAURI010000291.1:0-2755 GCF_049581145.1 Bradyrhizobium sp. | reverse complement strand
CTGCAGCACGGCGAGCCGTTTCTCGGCTTGCGGCGTGATCGTCTTGCCGGCCGGGGTCGTGAAAATCGCATAGGCGCGCGCCTTCGAGCGGCCGACGCGGCCGCGCAATTGATAGAGCTGCGCCAGTCCGAACATGTCGGCGCGATGCACGATCAGCGTATTGGCGTTGGGAATGTCGAGCCCGGATTCGACGATCGTGGTCGAGAGCAGGATGTCGTATTTGCCGTCATAGAATGCCGACATGATGTCCTCGATCACGGTCGGCGCCATCTGGCCATGCGCGACCGCGACCTTCATCTCAGGCACGTTCTTGTCGAGGAAATCCTTGACCTCCGCCAGGTCGTCGATCCGCGGCACGACATAGAACGCCTGCCCGCCACGATAGCGTTCGCGCAGCAGCGCCTCGCGGATCATCAGGGGATCATGCGGCGCCACAAAGGTGCGCACCGCGAGGCGATCGACCGGCGGCGAGGCGATGATCGACAATTCGCGCACCCCTGTCAGCGCGAGCTGCAGCGTGCGTGGGATCGGCGTCGCACTGAGCGTCAGGACATGCACCTCGGCACGGAGCTGCTTCAGGCGTTCCTTGTGGCTGACGCCAAAGTGCTGCTCCTCGTCCACGATCAAGAGGCCGAGATCGCGGAACTTGATCGCCTTGCCAAGCAGCGCATGGGTGCCGACGACGATGTCGACCGAGCCCTCGGTCAGCCCTTTCTTGACCTGCGCCATGTCCTTGGCCGCGATCAGGCGGGAGGCTTGCGCGACCTGGACCGGAAAGCCGCGGAACCGCTCGGTGAAGGTTTTGGTATGCTGCCGCGCAAGCAGCGTGGTCGGCACCACGACCGCGACCTGCTTGCCGTCGAGCGCGACCGCAAACGCAGCGCGTAGCGCCACCTCGGTCTTGCCGAAACCGACGTCGCCGCAGATCAGCCGGTCCATCGGGCGCCCGGTCTCGAGATCCTTCAAGGTCGCCTGGATCGCGGTCAGCTGATCCTCGGTCTCGTCATAGGGGAAGCGCGCGCAGAATTCGTCGTAGATGCCTGCCTGCACCGGCAGTTTCGGTGCCTCGTGCAACTGCCGTTCCGCGGCGATCTTGATCAGTTCACCCGCGATCTCGCGGATGCGATTCTTCAGTTTCGCCTTGCGCGTCTGCCAGCCGCCGCCGCCCAGCCGGTCCAGTTCGACATTGGCCTGATCGGAACCGAAGCGCGACAGCAGTTCGATGTTCTCGACCGGCAGGAACAGCTTTGTCTCGGCGGCGTAATGCAGTTCGAGGCAGTCATGCGGGGCGCCTGAGACCTCCAGCGTCTGCAGCCCGATGAAGCGGCCGATGCCATGATCGACATGCACGACCAGGTCGCCCGCGGCGAGGCTCGTGACCTCCGAGATGAAGTTTTCCAGCTTGCGGCTGGCCTTGCGCGGCCGCACCAGGCGATCGCCCAGAATGTCCTGCTCGCTGATGACGGCGATATCGTCGGTCTCGAAGCCGCTTTCCATGCCGAGCACCGCGAGCATGGCCTCGTTGCGTGGCGTCGCCTGCACCGTGCGCCAGGAATTGACGCTGGTGACGGGCGTGAGCTTGTGATCCCGCAGCATGCTCACCATGCGGTCGCGCGAGCCTTCGCTCCACAGCGTGATCACCACCTTCTTGCGTTGGGCATGCAGCGCCCGCACGTGGGCGACGACCGCCTCGAACACGTTGACGGCGGCATCGTTGCGCTCGGGGGCGAAGTTGCGGCCGGCCCGCGCGCCGGCATCGACCACGCTGCTTTCGGCGGGCACCGCAAATGGCGTCAGCCGCGCCAGCGCCGCGCCATCGAGCCTTTTGGTCCACTCGTCTGCGCTGAGATAGAGCCGGTCCGGCGGCAACGGCTTGTAGAGCACGCCGCCGCCGCGGTGATCCAGCACTTCGCGGCGCGCATCGTAGTAGTCCGCGATCTGCCTGAAGCGCTCGCGCGCGGCATCCTCGCCTTGTGATTCCATGATGATCGGCGCATCGCCGAGATAGTCGAACAGCGTATCCATCTTCTCATGGAACAGCGGCAGCCAATGCTCCATGCCGGGATAGCGGCGGCCTTCGCTGACCGCCTCATAGAGCTGATCGTCGCGCTCGGGGGCGCCGAACTCGGCGACATAGCCCATCCGGAACCGGCGGATGGTTTCGGTCACCAGTTGGAATTCCGACACCGGCACAAGGTCGAGCGAACGCATGTCCAGCATGGTGCGCTGGGTCTCGGCATCGAAGGAGCGGATCGATTCCAGGGAGTCGCCGAAGAAATCGAAGCGCACCGGCAGATCGAGGCCGGCCGGAAACAGATCGAGGATGCCGCCGCGCACCGCGTATTCGCCGGGCTCGCGTACGGTCGACGACCTGTTGTAGCCATTGTGCTCCAGCCAGGCGACGATGGAATCCATCGGCACGACATGGCCCGGCGCGACCGACAGCGCCTGGGCTGCGACCGCATCGCGCGCCGGCACCCGCTGCACGATGGCATTCACCGTGGTCAGCAGGATCAGCGGCTTGTCGCTGCCCTTGAGTCGGGCCAATCGCGCCAGCGTGGTCAGCCGCTGCGCCAGGATCGCGCCATGCGGCGACACCCGGTCATAGGGCTGGCAGTCCCAGGCCGGGAACTGCATGACCGGAAGATCGGGTGCAAAAAACGACAACGCGCGCGCCAGTTGCTGCATGCGCGGACCGTCGCGGCAGACCACGGCCAGGCTGATCGCGGCCTTCTTCGGCCGCGCCGCGATGGCG
>NZ_JBAURI010000290.1:0-13087 GCF_049581145.1 Bradyrhizobium sp. | reverse complement strand
CGCGCGGCGAAGGCAAGATCACCGCCTATAACGGCTCGGGCCGGGCGCCCGCGGCGGCCGAATTGTCCTGGTACCTCGAGCATGACATCCACTCCGTGCCGCTGACCTCGGCGCACGCGGTGAGCATTCCCGGCGCGGTCGATGCCTGGGCCACGATTCTGCGCGATCACGGCAAGTTCGGGCTCGACCGCCTGCTGCAACCCGCAATCAAGGCCGCGGAGGAGGGTTATGTCGTCGCCCCGCGGATTGCCTTCGACTGGCACAATCAGTTCGAGAAATTGAAGAAGGGCACCAACACGGAGCGCTATCTGCTGCCCCACGGCCGGCCCGCGGTTGCCGGCGATGTGATCCGACAGCCCGAGCTCGGCAAGACCTTGCGGGCGATCGCCAAGGACGGTCGCGAGGCCTTCTACGGCGGCGCGATCGCCGAGGACATGGTCGAGACCCTGCGCGGCATCGGCGGCCTGCACACGCTCGACGATTTCGCAACCCACACCACCGAGACGACCTCGCCGATCGGCACCATGTATAAAGGGCTCGATGTCTGGCAGTGCCCGCCGAATGGTCCGGGCATCACGATGCTGGTGATGCTCAATATCCTCTCCCATTTCGACCTGACGAAATTTGCTCCGCTCAGCGTCGAGCGGTTTCATCTCGAGGCGGAAGCGGCGCGGATCGCCTACCTGATGCGCGAGCAATACGTCGGAGATCCTGCCCAGGTCGATGTCGACGTGGTCAGGATTCTGGCCAGGGATTTCGCCGCCGAACATGTCGGCAAGATCAGCATGGACCGCGTGCTCGACCTGCCCAATGTGGCGCCGCCGATGAACCCGTCCACCGTGTACATCACGGTGGTGGACAGCGATCGCAATGTCTGTTCCTTCATTAATTCGATCGCGCATGCCTTCGGCTCGGCGATCGTCTCCGACAAGACCGGCATTCTGCTGCAGAACCGCGCCGGCGGCTTCCGGATCCAGTCCGGCCATCCCAATTGCATCGCGCCCCGCAAGCGGCCGCTGCACACCATCATTCCAGGCCTCGCCACCAGGGCCGGCCGCGCCGTGATGCCGTTCGGCGTGATGGGCGGACAGTATCAGCCGGTCGGCCAGACCCACGTGCTGACCAATATCCTCGACTATGGCTGCGACGTGCAGGAAGCGATCGATATGCCGCGCGGCCTGCATTACGAGGGCGTCTATCAGCTCGAGGACGGCGTGCCGCCTGACGTGGTTGAAGGCCTGAAGAAGCTCGGGCACCAGACCACCAGCCTGGTCTCGCCGCTGGGCGGCGGACAGGCGATCTGGATCGATTGGGAGAAGGGCACGCTTACCGGCGGTTCCGATCCGCGCAAGGACGGTTGCGCGCTCGGATATTGAGCGCGTCGGAAGCCTCTGCTCGCCACGTTCATTCGGCCGGCTGGGACGTCGAGGCTGCGGGCGTGCGCCGCGCTTCTTCCCACGGCGGAAGGCGTTCCATGCCCAATGAGACCAATTCAAAGCAGCAGCCGGTTGATAGCGCCACGCGATCACCCGCCATACCATGACCACCTGCGGCCGGGCCTGCCGAAAAAGCATTGGACCGCCTATGCAGCCAGGCGGCGGGATGTCCCGCCGCCTTCCTCGTCGTTGTCGTTTGCGCGTCGCTCTGGTTGATGTTCGATCGCGCCACGTTCGACTGGAACGCGGTGGCGACCCTCGCGGTGTTCGTCATGACGCTGTTCATCCAGCGTGCCACCGCCGCGACAATCTGGCGCTGCACGCCAAGCTGGACGAGCTGTTGCGCGTCGACCATGCGGCGCGAGATGAACTCACCCGGCTCGATGAGGAAGAGCCCGAGGTGATCGAGCATCACCGCGATCAGGAGCTGCGTCGAACAGGCGCACGCTGAGATTGCAACAGATTCAGGCGAATGCCTAAAATTTCCCACGCGGGATCAGTATTTTGCCGGGAACGAAGCTTTCCTTCGAGGCTTGATGCATCACATTCATAATAATCGCCTTGATGTGGGGGATGGACGTGCACATTCGCGCCGGTTTCGATATCGCTTTCCAGTGCTTTCAGCCCACGCCGATGATCTTGATGCTCAGTGTCGAGCCGGCCCGGATGGGCGATCTGGTCACGCCGCATCGGCTGCAGTTTTCGCCTGACGTCCCGTCGCGCGACTATGTCGATATGTTCGGCAACATCTGCACGCGGATTTTCGCAAGCCCGGGTCTGATCGAGGTGAGGAATGACTTTGTCATCTCCGACAGTGGCGCGCCCGACGAGACCGCAGCCGACGCGCGGCAGCTCGGGATCGATCAGTTGCCTGATGACGTGCTGGTCTACCTGCTGGGCAGCCGCTACTGCGACACCCAGAAACTGTCGGATCTCGCATGGGCGCTGTTCGGCGGCACGGCGCCGGGCTGGCAGCGCGTGCAGGCGATCTGCGACTACGCGCATCAGCGCCTCAGCTTCGGTTATCAGCATGCGCGCTGCGATCGCACCGCCTCTGAGGGCCATGAGGAGCGGGTCGGCGTCTGCCGCGACTTCGCGCATCTCGCGATTACGCTGTGCCGCTGCATGAACATTCCCGCGCGCTATTGCACCGGCTATCTCGGCGACATCGGCGTGCCCGCCGATCCCGCGCCGATGGACTTTTCCGCCTGGTTCGAGGTTTATCTCGACGGGCGCTGGTTCACCTTTGACGCCCGGCACAATCATCCGCGGATCGGACGCGTCGTGATGGCGCGTGGCCGCGATGCGGCAGACGTGGCGATCTCCACCACGTTTGGCGCTGCGCAACTCGCTAGATTCAAGGTCATCACCGAGGAAGTCTCGGCGAAGTCGGCCTCTGCATCCCGCGCGGCCTGACCCATCGCTTTGGCTCTGGCATCATTGATCCGCCTGAGCTAAACCCCTGCCGACTTCAACGGACAAGGTGGTGTGGCGATGCGGCTTCTGCATGCAAGTCTCTCGGTCGTTTCGGCGATTGCGATCGTGCTGATCGCGGTGTCTGCGCCCGGCGCCGCCTTGGCCCAAACCGCGGGAAAACCCATGACCACAGCTTCAGGCCTGCAGATCATCGATAGCAAGGTCGGCACCGGCGCCTCGCCGAAGCCCGGCCAGACCTGCGTCATGCACTACACCGGCTGGCTTTATGAGAACGGGCAGAAGGGCAAGAAATTCGACTCCTCGGTCGACCGCAACGAGCCGTTCGAGTTTCCGATCGGTCAGCACAAGGTGATCGCCGGCTGGGACGAGGGCGTCGCCACCATGAAGGTCGGCGGCAAGCGCACGCTGATCATTCCGCCCGCGCTCGGCTACGGTGCGCGTGGCGCCGGAGGGGTGATCCCGCCGAATGCGACATTGATGTTCGACGTCGAGCTCTTGGCGGTGAAATAGCAGCGCGCGGGAAGCGGACGGGTCGTGAAGCTCTCCATTCTCGACTCGCAGGCAAGAAAAGACCGGCCGCGAACGGCCGGTCTTTGTCTTACTGAGCTATCAATCTGAGCTATCAATGACCCTCTCGCGGTCAGAGCTTCTTGTTCGCGGCGGCGGCGGTGCGATTGACCGCATCCTTGGTCACTTCCTTGGCATCCCCGACAGCCTTCTGGCCCTTGCCCTTGGCTTCCTGGACGGCGCCTTCGCCCTGCAGGCGGTCGGAACCCGTGGCTTCGCCAACACCCTGCTTGGCCTTCCCGATGGCTTCGTTGGTCGTGCCTTTGATCTTGTCTGCCGTGCTACCCATCTGTCTCTCCTCCAATTGGTCCGCTTCAGCGAAGACAAGCCGTGGAGCGCAAAAAAGTTCCTGATCTTGCCTTTCCCGGGATCGCGGTTTTGGCTAGCGTTGCGGCGATGGAATTTAATGGAAAGCATCAAGATGACAGCTCACCCCGATCACGGTGATTTGCACGACGATAGGGAACGCTGGAAGCATGACGGCGTCCGCGTCATTCCCGGCAACCAGCTCGATCCCAACGTGCCGTCGACGGCGGGCATGGATCGCAAGGCCGCGATCAATTTCGCCCGCGTCGGCGCGCAGAAATTATGGGCCGGTACCGTGACCATCAAGCCGGATGCCAAGACCGGGGCGCATCACCACGGCCATCTCGAAAGCATCATCTTTGTGGTCAAAGGAAGGGCGCGTATGCGCTGGGGCGAGCAGCTGCAATTCACCGCCGAGGCGGGACCAGGCGATTTCATCTTCGTGCCGCCTTACGTGCCGCATCAGGAGATCAATGCCAGCCGCGACGAGGTGCTGGAATGCGTGCTGGTGCGCAGCGACGGCGAGGCGATCGCGATCAATCTCGACATCGAGCCGGCCGAGAAACCCGAGACGGTGCTGTGGATCGATCCCGTGCACCGCGATCCCGCGGAGCAGAAGTAACCGATCGCGCGACCGCCGCTGTCGTTCCGGGCGCGACGCGCAGCATCGCCCCGGAGTTCCCGGCCCATTGCCGTCCATGCGCGAAGCAGGCGGCGGCAATGACGGCATGGCCTACGCGAACACCTCATGATCGATCGGCCCGTTGGGCACGACATAGCCGTAGCGGGTGTTGGACGGCTCGGGGCCTGCTTTCTCGTATTCGGTTTTCATCATCGCAAAGCGGTCGCCTTTGATCTCCAGCATCGCGCGCTTCGGCTGGATGCCATAGAGTCTGGCATTGTTGTCGCCGAAAATCGCGGTCTTCACCGGCCCCTCGGCGGCGCCGAGCGGGGTGAAGCCGAATTTCTTCTGCATCGCCTCGGGGATCTCCAGCCGCCGCAAGCCTTCGATCTGCCATTGGGGTGCGCCCGTCCATAACGCGTCGGTGCCCCAGCAGACGTGATCGACGCCAAGCCCCTTGATCAGGGTGCCCATCAGCGCCGCGCAGACATTGGGCTCCGCCACCAGCGTGGTCGCGAACAACTGCCCGACGTCGCCATAGACATTGCTGACGCCATATTGCGATGGGATATCGGCCAGGTCCGAGGTCCAGGAGATGCGCCCGGTGCGCTCGAATTCAGCGAGCGCTACCTTGGGATCGCCGCCGACATGGCGATAGGCGGAGTGATAGATCACGAAATTCAGCTGCGGCCAGTCCTTCGCTGCCTGACCGACATCGGCGACGTCGGCATAGCCGCGCAGGTTGGGGAATTGCTTCTCGATGCCCGGCGGGAACAGGCCTTTGTGCACACATACATTCTTGATGCCTGCGGCAACCATCTTCTCATAGCCCTTGTAGGCGACCTTCTCGTCATCCATGCGCCAGGGATAGCGGCTGATGTCCTTATGCGTGTTGTCGCCAATGGTGTAGCCCTTGCAGGATTCCGGCTTCAGCGCCAGCCCCGCGTCGAGCTTGTCGAGCCAGCCGGGCTGGCCAGGCGTGAAGATCGCGTGGCAGAACATTCGCCGCGACCCGGCCTCGTCGTTGATCTTCTTGCGCGCGTCGGCCATCTGCTCGTTGGTCAAAAACCAATCCTGCTCGATGTCGGAGGGGGCGGACGAGATCAGCGCGATCTTGGTATCGGAATCGAGAAACATCTCCTTCTTGTAGTTGTTGAATTTCAGGTCATCGACGGTCTGCTCGTGATCGCTGAGTTCCTTGTTCCAGCCGGCCTTGCCGACCGCCTTGCGCATCTCGACGAAGGTCATGATGCGGGTGTCGTCGCGCAGGAAATGCGTATGCATGTCCATGATGAACTGGTCCTTCAGCGCGCTCGCGCGCTCATCGGCCATCGCGGGCGTCGCGGCCTCCGCGGGGGTCACATCGAACAGCGGACCATAGACCTCGTTCATCGCCACGAAGGACGCCGCCATGCCGGCGGCGGTCTGGAAGAAGCGGCGGCGACTCTGGCCCTGCTTGCCGCCGAACTCATCGGCCATTGCCAGCAATCGCGTCTCGACCTCGCGTTGCCGCTCGTTTTGCGGGTCGGGATAAAATTCATCGCTGGATACGATCTGCGTCGGGATCGGCGTCTGATATCGGCAAAATTCGGATGGCATCAGCGCGGCAAGTTCGTCGTCCGTCAGTTGACTGCTCATGATTTTCTCCCTGCTTCCGTCTTTGGAAAGCTGGCGGAAGACTAGCCGTGGCTGTTTTCGAAGTCAGCCCGTTCCACGGCCGATCACGCGATGATGTTTGCGCGGTGCAGCGCACACGCGCTTTCAAACCCGCTCGACCGCTGCTAGAGTTTATTTATCGATCGACAATTACGCCCCCTGGAAAGCGCCAAGCTACGTCAAGGGCTCCGCGAAGGAACGTCAGGGAAAGCGTCATAGAGGGACGTCACAGAGGGAAACGTCATGGGCCAATTCGACAGTCGGCGCGCCGTCATCAAGGGCGCGGGCCTCGGCCTGATCGCGGGAACGCTTGGCGAGGTGATGCCCGCCAGAAGTGCAACCTCCGTGGGTGAGATCTGGAGCAACGAATATTGGGCCAAGAAGGGCGACGTCCCCTTGTGGATGTTCCGCAAGCGGATCGGGGAGCCCAAGCCCGGCGAGCCGCCGAAGCCGGTGGTGTTCTTCGTGCACGGCTCCTCCGTCACCTCCCGCGTGTTCGATCTCACCGTGCCGGGCAAGGGCGAATACTCCGCCATGAACGAGTTCGCCCGCTACGGGTTCGACTGCTGGACCATGGATCACGAGAATTATGGGAAATCCGGCCGCACCTCGGGCAATTCCGATATCGCGAGCGGCGTCGAGGACCTGAAAGCCGCCAGCGAGGTCTTGATTCGCGAGACCGGCCAGAAGAAGTTTCATTTTGTCGGCGAGTCCTCCGGCGCGTTGCGCGCCGGCGCCTACGCGATGGCCGCGCCCGACCACATCGACCGGCTGGTGTTCGCCGCCTTTACCTACAGGGGCGAGGGCTCGCCGACGCTGGCCAAGCGTGCCGAAAAGCTCGACTATTACCGTACGCACAACATGCGCAAACGCGACCGCGACATGATCCGTTCGATCGCCACCCGCGACAAGCCCGGCACCAGCGATATCGCCGCGGTCGAGGCGCTGGCGGACGCTGAAATGGTGTTTGGCGACCAGATCCCGACCGGCACCTATCTCGACATGACGGCCAATCTGCCGGTGGTGCACCCGGAGAAGGTGCTGGCCCCTGTACTTCTCGTGCGCGGCGAATATGACGGGATCGCCACCGTTCCCGACCTCGAGGCGTTCTTCAACCAGCTGCCGAACGGCGACCGCCAGTTCATCATCCTGCCCGGCACCGCGCATTCGGTGACGCTGGCCATCAACCGGCAATTGTTTTGGCACGTCACGCGGGCGTTCCTGACCATGCCGACCCCGATTGCGACCTGATGGGGTCCGGGGCGATGCGAGGCATCCAACCTGGAATCCTGACGTTTCGGGTTCGCACCGCGTGAGTCCGGAACGACGTCGTGAAGAAAATCGCTACCCGCCTGTCGGATCGCCGCCGTTCCATTCGTCCTCCGGTCCTCAAGGACGAAAACAGGACCCGTTCATGTCAAAAATCTCACCCTGCCTGTGGTTCGACGGCGAGGCCGAGCAGGCCGCTGCGTTCTACGTTTCGCTGTTGCCCGATTCGGGGATCGACACCGTCCAGAAGAACACCGTCGACAGTCCCGCCGGCAAGGCCGGCTCGGTGCTCGTGGTGGAATTCACGCTGGCTGGCCAGCGCTTCATGGCGCTGAACGGCGGCACGCGGTTCGAGTATACCCACGCCGTTTCCTTCAAGATCGATTGTACCGACCAGGCCGAGGTCGACCGGCTCTGGGACAAGCTCATCTCCGGCGGCGGCCAGCCGGAGCGCTGCGGCTGGCTCAGAGACCGCTTTGGCCTCTATTGGCAGATCGTGCCGACGGCGCTGCCGAAATATCTCGGCGGCGACGATCGTGCGGGCGCACAACGCGCGATGCAGGCGATGCTGCAGATGACAAAACTCGACATCGCCGCACTGGAAAGAGCCTATGAGGGCGGATGAGCCGTCGCGGCTCACCGCCGCTCCGCATGCCAGACCGAGTGCGACAGCATCACGATGCTGCAGATCGCGGCATAGGCGACCAGCGATGCCGTGACCATGGCCGCCAGCGCGGCCATTCCCGCGCCGTAACGGCCGACCGCGATCCAGCCAAGGCCGGCCGCCACAAGGATCCGCACCGTGGAAGCGACGAACGGCCAGAGCACATGGCCCGCGCCCTGGGCGGCAAACGCAATGACGAAGCCAAATCCCAGCGCGGCATAGGCCGGCGCAACGATGTGCAAGTACGTCGTTCCCTCGCGCAGCACTGCCGTGTCGTGGCTGAACAGGTTGAGCCAGAGCGGCGGATACAGCGCGACGACGAAGCCGATCGTGCCGGTCAGCGCGCACCCGACCAAGGCGCTGGTCCAGGCGATCTTTCGCGCGCGTGCCACCTGGTCCGCGCCGATATTGATGCCGACCATGGTCAGCGTCGCCGTGCAGAGCCCGAACAGGATCGGGATCATGATGTAATCGAGCCGCGAGGCGATGCCGTAGGCGGCGAGCGCGGTGGTGCCGAACAAGCCGACCGCGCCGGTGACCAGGATGACCGTCAGATTGACGAGCACGGCATTGACGGCGGTCGGCACGCCGACTTTCAGAATGTCCGTGAACAGCCGGAGCTGCAGCGGAACGATCCTGACGGTCAGCCCGGCCCGCCCGGTCGCCATATAGCGCAGCAGGAACAGCATCGCCGCGCCGTAATAGACGCCGAAAGCAACGCCGGCGCCGGCGATGCCCAAACGCGGCGCCGGACCAAGGCCGAAGATCAGGATCGGCGAGACGGGAATCATCACCAATGCGCCGATCAGCGTCACCATGGCCGGCACCCGGACATTGCCGGACCCGCGCAGCGCCGCGGCCTGCAAATTGACGATCCAGACCGGAATCGCACCTGCGAACAGATAGTTCGAATATTTCAGCGCGGCGTCCAGTGCCTCGGCCTTGCCGCCGAGCGAGCGGTACAATACCGGGCCCCCAAACCTTGTGCCGAGAGTGAACAGCGCGCCGCCGATCACACCCAGCACGACGGCATGGAACAGCAGCGCATCGGCGTCCTGCTTGTGCCCGGCGCCGATCGCGCGCGCGATCGCGGACGAGACGCCGCTGCCGATGCCGCAGTTCGACATCATCTTCATCAGCATGAACACCGGGAAGACCAGCGCGACGCCGGCGAGCGCGTCGGTGCCGAGAAAGCCGACATAATAGGCCTCCGCGATGTTGACCGCGGTCTGCGCCACCAGCACGACCATGGTCGGCAGCGCCAGCTTCAACAGGGTCGGAAGCACCGGACCGGTCAACAGCGTCGCGCGCGTGGCCTCGCTGCGCGACGCGCCGTCTGCCGCACGGAGCAGCGCCGGTGCCGCCTCGACGCGGGTCTGCGCCGGAGTGCTGTCCGGGGCGAAGTCTGTAAGCGGGACGGTTGCTTCTCTGAGTTCCATTGCTGCATTCCATCGGTTTGGCGGCAGACCAAGCCGCCGGGCCGTCCGCTCAGATCCTTATTGTATTATCTTTATAATGCATTATTATAATCATAATACAATAGGTGCGGCCCTGATCGCTGGAACATGGCAACACGGGTTCCGGCTGAAGAAGGCGGGAGGCGAGGATGCGTTACGAAAAGGGGCACAAGGATCTGACCCGGCAGCGCATCATCGATGTCGCCTCGCGCCGGTTCCGCGAAAGCGGTGTCGCTGCGGCGGGGCTCGCCGGCATCATGGCCGAGGCCGGCCTGACCAACGGCGCCTTCTACGCTCATTTCGACTCGAAGGAGGATTTGCTCCGCTGCGTGCTGTCGGACGCGCTCGGCCGGCGCGAGCAAAAGCTCAAGGCCGCGCTGGAGCGCGGCGCGGGACTTCAAGCGACGATCGAGAGCTATCTGTCACCGCGACATCGCGATGATCCGGGCAGCGGCTGTCCGACCGCAGCCATGGTCGCGGAGATCGCGCGTCACCCGAAGGCGACGCGGAACGCGTTCACCGGCAAGGTCGAGGAATTGATCGCGGTGATGGCCGCGCAGATCGGCGCTGGCTCGGCGGAGCAGCGGCGCAACAAGGCGATGGCGATCTATGCCACGATGATCGGCACGCTGCAGCTTGCCCGTGCTGTCGGCGACAAGGGCTTGTCAGACGAAATCCTGCAAAACGGGATTGACGCGGCCCTCGCGCTTGTCGACCGGCGGGATTGAGCCGCAAAGGCGTGCTTCAAGTCTTCCCTCGAAGGGGCTTATGCCGCCATGGCTGTCCGTAAGAGCGACGCCGCGGCGGAGCTTCGGCTAAGGCGAAGCGCCGGATGAGGCATGTTGCCCGCGTTCGCGGAGGTGCCGGCGTCGGTCGTTCACCCGCAATCCGGTGCGCCATGCAGGTTCTGCTGCGCGCCGAGCGCGCCGTTTGAAAGAGGCCGGCAATCCGGCTTCGCGGATGCAGGTCCGCGCCTGGGCTTTTGGTATCGCGATGGTCGTATTGAGAATCAGCGAGAACACAACACCAACGCAACGACACGTTTTCAAATACCAATCGAACAATTCGCTGATCGTGGTGGATTCGTACCCGCAAACGATGTTGTAAAATTAGCACAAGCGCGGTCCCTCTTGCCCGAGGGTTAGTGACGGCGAGGGCAAAATGCGTTCAATGCAAGGGACCAGGAAACTGTCCTTGTTGCACCTGTCCCACCTGCAAACGGCTTCGATCCAGTGAAATCCGCCCGTGAATCGGCTTCTGTCTCGAATCTGTGGGCTCTGCGGGCCGGCCCCATTTCCGTCATTATTTTTTTCGTCGCGCATGTGGTCCTATTGATCGGGCTGACGGTACCGGACAAATTCGTCTTCGACGAAGTGCATTACGTGCCGGCGGCGCGCCAGATGCTTCAGCCGACGATGTCGCAGCCGATGCTCAATCCGATGCATCCGCCGCTGGCAAAGCAACTGATTGCGCTCTCGATCCACGTCTTCGGTGACACGCCGTTCGGCTGGCGCTACCCAGGCGCCGTGTTCGGCGCGCTTTCCGTCGTGGCGGTCTATCTCTGCGGGCTCGTGCTGTTCGGCGCCCGCGCGCCCGCGCTCGCCGCAGCCCTGATCGCCTTCCTCAACCAGATGCTGTTCGTGATGTCGCGGACCGCGATGCTCGATATTTATGCGCTGACGTTCGGCCTGTTCGGCATCGCGGCATTCATGAAGGGGTATGGCGAGGCGAGGCCGCATCGCTGGTTCGCGCTCGCAGGGCTCGCCTTCGGCTTGGCCGCGGCCTGCAAATGGAGCGGATTGTTTCCGCTCGCGGTCGTCATCGTCATTTTCGCCGCAGTCCGGCTGATGCGGCGCTGGGGCACGACGTTCGCCGATGCCGATGAGCTCGACTGGTATCGCCCCGACCTGTGGCCGGAATTCAAGGGCCGCCACTTCATCGCTTGCTTCGTGCTGATCCCTCTGGTCGCCTACCTGTCCAGCTTCGTCGCGCTTTATGGCCTGTCGCCGGGCGCGTTGATCGAGGCACAGTGGCGGATCTTCACGGACAACACGACGACCGCAATCCCGGGCCACACCTATATGAGCTCGTGGCCATCCTGGCCGTTCCTGGTGCGGCCGGTCTGGTTCCTGTTCGACAAGGTCGGCAACGACCGGATCGAGGCGGTGGTGTTTCTCGGCAATCCGCTGGTGCTGTGGCCGGCGCTGCTGGCGGTCGCGGTCGCGCTGCGCGACTGGATCACGACGCGGCGGCGCGACGCATTCCTGATCCTGGCGTTCTACCTCGGGCCATATCTCGCCTGGGCTCTGCTGCCGCGCACGCTGGGATTCATCTACTATTACCTGCCCTCGGCGACGTTTTCGAGCCTTGCGCTGGTCTATGCGCTGCGGCGGAACAACACGCCGCGCTGGCTGCTGTGGGCGTTCGCAGCCGTCGCGGCGCTGGGCTTTGTCGCGATGCTGCCGATCTCGGCGGCGATCGTCGGCACTTCGATGGAGACCTTCGGCCGCCTGATGATCTTCCAGAGCTGGATCTGAACAGAGCCCATGGGTTCCCGGTGACCTGGCCGGCTGTGATCGCTTGACGCCCGCGCATCGCTGGTCAATACGACCCTGACGCGAGAGATACGATTCACCGCTTTGCGTTGGGAACGATGGGCATGTGGGTCTTGCTTGAACGGTTGCTCGATTCGTCGACGCTTTCCCCACATGGCATCTGCCTGTTGTGGGAACCGGAGCTGATCTGGCTTCATGTGGCGTCGGATGCCGTGATCGCTGCAGCTTATTTTTCCATCCCGGTCGCGCTGTCTCTCTTCGTGTCGAAGCGCCACGACGCGGATTTCGGCTGGATCTTCTGGGCGTTTGCGCTCTTCATTACCGCATGCGGATTGACCCATGTGATGTCGATCGTCACGCTCTGGGTGCCGGTCTACGGCATCGAGGGATTGATCAAGGCGCTGACGGCTTTGGCGTCCATCATTACCGCGGTGATGCTGTGGCCGCTGTTGCCGAAGGCGCTCGCGTTGCCATCGCCGTCGCAGCTTCGCGCCGCCGAGATGGCGCTCGCTCACGAGGGCCTGCAGCGGCGTGAGGCTGAGGACATGCTGCGGCAGGCGCAGAAGATGGAGGCGATCGGGCAACTGACCGGCGGGGTCGCGCATGATTTCAACAATCTCCTGACCATCATTTCCGGCAATATCGAGATCGCTCAGCGCAGTCTCAGCTCCTGCAGCGACGCCGCCCGGGAGCGACTGACGCGCGCGATCGCCAATGCGGCAAGCGGTGCACAGCGCGCGGCGACCCTGACGCAGCGGCTGCTCGCTTTCGCGCGGCGTCAGCCGCTCGATCCCAAGCTCACCAACGTCAATCAGCTGATCGCGGGAATGGCGGATTTTTTTCGGCGCACGCTCGGCGAGACCGTCGATCTCGAAGTCGTCGGCGGCGCCGGTCTCTGGTTGGTCGAAGTCGATCCAGGCCAGATGGAGGCGGCGATCCTCAATCTGGTGGTCAACGCGAAGGACGCGATGTCGGACACCGGCAAGCTCACGATCGAGACCGGCAACGCGTTCATCGGCGCAAGCTACTCACAGCATAACGCCGACATCCCGGTCGGGCAGTATGTCGTGATCTCGGTCAGCGACACCGGCGCCGGCATGTCGCGCGAGGTGCAGGAC
>NZ_JBAURI010000289.1:0-2578 GCF_049581145.1 Bradyrhizobium sp. | reverse complement strand
GCGTACGTCACCGCCTGATCCGGACTAAGTTGTAGAGCTCGCTCCCCAGCCTCGATAGCGGCTGGGTACTGGCCAATCTGGGTGTAATCGTTGGCCAGATCGATCCAGGGCACGGGATCAAACGGATAAGCGGCCGCCCACACTTTATAGGTGCCGATCCCTCGTTCGACGTCGCCGAGGCCCTCAGAGTAATAGTGCGCCTCGATAATCAGGGACTCCTTTGCGCTCGTGCGAGCACGCAGGTCGAAGGCCCTTTGGAGATATTGTGCGGCAAGCTTTTGCTCACTGGCGTTGTAATACATGGAAGCCATGGCGCCGTAGGCCATGGCGAACTGCGGATCCAGTTGCAGCGCCCGTTGATAGTAGGGCAGGATCTCGGTCTCACCCTTGCCCTCCGAGAATAGGGAGAGGCCCGTGGAAAAGTCCTTGAGAGCCTCCAGCGATGCGGTGGTCGCCTCAGCGATAGGCTTGTCGTAGTGTGCGACCGACCCCGCGGTTTCGCCCAGTTGCGTGCGTGTTCGGGTAGCAACGGTATCGATCGCGTCCAGAATCTCTTCCCGGTTTCGCGCCTTTGCCTCGGTGCTCGCCAGTCGTTTGCCAGTATGGCAATCGGCGGCCTGTAGCGTGAGCAGGTAAACACTGCCTACCGGTTCGATGCTTGCGGTAAGCAGTACATCGCGGTTACCGCGTTGGCAGACCTCGGCCGCAACTGCCGGCGTGAGCGCGTCGTCGCTCTTCCGCCCCATCATCTTTAACACGCGGCCCGCGTCGCCGTCCGTCATTATGCCGAGGTAGGGCGATTGCTCGAGGTCGATGGCCAGTGCCCGCCTGAGCGAGTGGTCCAAGGTCGCATCTCCGGTTCCACTCGCAAAATCGGCCAGCGTCACCCGCAAGTAGGGGCGCGCTGTCTGTCTTCGCCAGGATTTCCAACCCGCCAGAATGGCGCCGCCGGCCACAACTGCGGCGAGTAATGCATAGAGGCAGATGCGGCGAAGCGACCGTTGCCTTCCAAGGGTGAACGGCGGCGAAGATTCTTCGATCACAAGTTGGGCGCGCTCCACGGTATGCTGCACCGTGACCCCTTCGCCCAGGCGGCCACGGCCATGTGCAGTCTCTTCCAAGAGAGGGTCTTTTAGCGCGAGTTCCCTCACCTCAGCGGTGAACTGGTAGCCTCTCCCGGGCACGGTCTTGATCCAACCGGCTTGATCGCCCAGTGCCCGGCGCAAGGCCACAACATGCTGCGCCAGGTTGCCCTCCTCGACAAAGGAGTCCGGCCAAACGGTGCGCAGCATTTCTTCCTTGGTGACTACGCGGCCTGCGTGCACAACCAGGCAAGTCAGCACGTCGAAGGCCTTGGACCCAAGCGCCACCGGCTCCCGGTCGCGGTACAAACAGCGGCCGCTCACACTCAGTTCGAATTCCCCAAAGCGGTAAGAGTGTTGTTGAGTCAATGACATACGCGCCTTCATAACTTTTTATAAAGATTCATGCGGGGCACAAGACTTCGTTGAGTGCCTTCATGTGAAGTGGCGTTGAACGGAGGAGCCATGGCGCCAGACAACAAACCTTTGTCAGCACACATGCTAGCGGGGGAACCGGCTGCAGAGGAGTGCGGACCCTATCGTCGCACCGAACTCCGCATCGAGCGCGAACAGTTTACCGTCCACTACCAGCCGGGCGCCAGTTACTCAGGTAGATGCTCCCGGTGCGGGCGCGAGGTCGTGATGTTGACTGCCGAAGCGGCCGCCGTGACCGTGGGCGCAACCCGGCGCGAAGTCTACCGCTGGGTGGAACAGGACGCGCTTCACTTTCAGGAAGCAATCACCGGCGAAGTCTTTCTCTGCTCGGTTTCCCTTGAGCGGCTCCGGTGCCGCGGTCCGGCCGCATGCGAGAAGTCGCTTGAGTAAGCCTGGCCTCTAGGCCCTGAGAGGTTTATTTCACTCGATGTTTCGGGGGGAACATCGGGTGACGTTGAGTAAAGGGAGCTCTCCATTGGCGAACTTCTGCATAGGAATTGTAACGAGCGGTCCGTCGAGAAACGCGTGGGCTGGATTTGGTCTGGCGATCGCATTGTTGATGGTGGGGGGGTGCAAGAAGTCCCCCTCCCCATCGCAGCCTGAACCGCAGGGTTCTGCTGTTGCCCCGCCGGCAACCAGCACACCCGCCCCCTCCGGTAGTCTGGCGGATCGGCTGAACGCGGTGCAAAGCGGATCGGCAGACAAACCTACCAGGGTGCCATTGCCGAGTTGGAAGCCGTTTCCCTCGGGCGCGAGCGTGATCCAGGTGCCGTTACGGCCGGGCCTTGGGCTTACCGCGGTCAACCCCTCAAGGATAAAGAGCAATCCGGGAGACGTACCCATTGCCGCGTACGTCGAGGACGTTTCGCCGACGGTGGTGCATTTGCATCATTACAACGACCCCGCCGCAGACAAGGCGAGAAGCATGGGCCAGTTCCAATCGGATGACCCCCAAACCAAGCAGCCGCAGGCGGAGGTGGACCATCGCGAGATCGACTGCGATATCACGGTCGACCGGAGCGATCTGGCTACCTCGCACAACATGAGGGACTACGTCTGCC
>NZ_JBAURI010000288.1:0-2750 GCF_049581145.1 Bradyrhizobium sp. | reverse complement strand
CAGGCCGGTGAGGACGCGCCGGCGAGGCTGCGGCGGCGCGGACGGTCTGGCCGATCTCCCGTCGGCCGCGCCTTGCTCCGAGAGATAGGCCAGGACCATGTCGCCGATCTGCTGCCTGTTGCGGTTTCTCACCCGGGGCTGACTGAGATCGCGATCGAACAGCGTGCCGAAAGTATGGCGATTGGCCACGCGGAAAAAGCAGTAGGAGCTGATTGCCAGATGCAGGTCGATGGCGTCGACGTCGCGCCGGAACACGCCCTCCTTGCGGCCCTTCTCCAGGATCAGCCGCAGCGTTTCGATGATCGTCGCGTTGAGTTCGCGCAGCGGCGCGCTGTGCTTGATGTGCCGGCCGCGATGAATGTTCTCGATCGAAACCAGCCGGATGAAATTCGGATTCTGCTCGTCGTGGTCGAAGGTGGCTTCGACCAGGCGCCGCATTGCCTCCCGCGCGCCATGCTTGCCGACGTCCAGATTGCGTTCGAGACTGCGGATGCTGCGATAGGCCTGTTCCAGCACGGCCAGATAGAGCTGCTCCTTGCCGCCGAAATAATAATAGATCATCCGCTTGGACCTGCGCGTCCTGGCGGCGATCGCGTCGACGCGGGCGCCGGAATAGCCATGCGCGGCGAATTCCTCGGTGGCGACAGCGACGATGTCGCGCCGGGTCCGCTCCGGATCGTTCTTGCGCGTTCGCGGGCGAGCTGCTGGAGCCGCGCCTGACACCGCGCCTGATGACCTCGCCGCGCGGACTCGCGGACGCATGTCGGAGCGCTTTTTCCGGCGAGGTTTGGCGCGAGGCTTCGCCGCAGTGCGTTGCAGCATGTTCCCTCTCAGACTGACCGGGCCGCGGCCGCGATCCGGCGCACCGAAAAGTTGTCGCTTGCTTGAAATGAACCGGTTCGTACATTATCGGGCAACCGTCGACAAGCCGGCAAGACACCAAGACAGAGATCGATGCGGGGGAAACATGGGCTTCTGGACACCGGACCAGGACCGGCTGCGACATCGCGCGGCCGTCGTCAGCTTCGCCGGCAGCATGCTCGAATATTATGATTTCTTCATTTACGGCACCGCGGCCGCCCTGGTGTTTCCGCGCGTGTTCTTTGTCGATGTCGATCCGGCAACGGCCACGCTGCTCGCCATGCTGAGCTTCGGCATCGGCTATGTGGCACGCCCGGTCGGCGCGGTCATTCTCGGCCATTTCGGCGATCGCATCGGGCGCAAGACGGTGCTGGTCTTCACCCTCCTGCTGATGGGCGGCTCGACGCTTTCGATCGGCCTGTTGCCGGACGCGCATGCGATCGGCCGCGCGGCGCCAATCGCGCTGACGCTTCTGCGGCTGTTGCAGGGCCTGTCCGCCGCCGGCGAGCAGAGCGGCTCCAATTCGCTGACGCTCGAGCATTCGGCCAGCGGCAACCGCGCCTTCTTCACGAGCTGGACGCTGACGGGAACGCAAGCGGGCGCCATCCTGGCGACGCTGGTTTTCATTCCCGTGGCCTCGCTGCCGGAAGGCGAGCTGCTGAGCTGGGGATGGCGGATTCCCTTCCTGCTGAGTTTTGTCGTTCTCGTCGTCGCCTATCTGGTGCGGCGGACCATGCCGGAGACGCCGGCGTTTTCGGCGATCAAGAGCAAACAGGCGGTGGCGCGATTTCCGGTGCTGGCGCTGTTGCGCGATTACTGGGGGGACGTAGCTCGGGTCATCGTCTGCGCGCTGATCGCGACGGTCTCGACGGTGACCGCGGTATTCGCGCTCGGCTATGCCACCGGCAGATTCGGCGTGCCCCGGACCACCATGCTGTGGGCCGGCGTGCTCGCCAACGCGCTGGCGCTGCTGACCCAGCCGCTCTGGGCGCTGCTCGCCGATCGCATCGGACGCAAGCCTGTGTTCATCGGCGGTGTGCTCGGCTGCGCGGTGATGATCTTCCCCTATTTCACGGCCGTCACCTCGGGCAACACGACGGCCATCGTCGCCGTCTCGCTCGTGTTGTCTGGCCTGATCTACGCCGCACCGAACGCGATCTGGCCGTCATTCTACGCCGAGATGTTCGAGACCCGCGTCCGCTATTCCGGGACGGCGATCGGAACCCAGCTCGGCTTTCTCGCCGCGGGGTTCACGCCGGTGATCAGCCAGAGCCTGGTCGGCGACGGCCGCAATGGCTGGATTCCCGTCGCCGTCTTCATCGCCGCCTGCTGCGTGATATCAGCCGCGGCCGCCGCGACGGCGCGCGAGACCCACGCCGTCGGCATCGAGCATCTCGGCAAGAGGTTGCAGAAGATCGGTCCGTAAGCACCCGGCCCGGCGCGACGCGCCTACTCCAGGTCGATGGAGTGATAGTGGCCGGACTTGTCGAGCTGCGTACCCCAGACCTTATGCACCGCCTGATGGTCGGAGGGTCCGAAGTTCACCCGCGGTCCCAGCCCCAGTTCGTAGTTCTGCAGGCCTTCCAGCGTATCCACCAGCTTCTCGGTATCGAATTGCGGTCCGACGCGCCGCAGGCCCTCGATCAGCACGTTGGCGGTGAGATAGCTTTCGAGCGACATGTAATCCGGCGACTCGCCTGGAAAATACTTGGCGAGCGCATTCTTGTAGTTCAGCGCCACCGACGCGTAGCCGTCCACCGCGGGCACGACCTGGGTACAGATGACACCGTCCGCGAAGCGCGGGCCGAGCAGCGTCAGCTCATCGGCCAGGCCGGTGCTGCCGACGCCCGAGATCGTGGCGTAGATCATGTCCGGATACAGATCACGGG
>NZ_JBAURI010000287.1:0-16707 GCF_049581145.1 Bradyrhizobium sp. | reverse complement strand
GGCCGTCATCGTTCATGGCGTCGCGGCCATTGATCGCCAGGTTGATCAGCGCGGTCTCGAATTGCGCGATGTCGGCGATGGTGAAGAGATCAGCATCGCCGACCTCGAGCTCGATCCGAATCCGGCTGCCGACCAGAGGGCGGATGAGCTGGACGACGTTTTCGACCTGCGCACCGACATCGAAGACCTGCGGCTTGAGCGGCTGGCGCCGTGCGAAGGCGAGCAGCTGCGCGGTCAGTTTGGACGCCCGCTCGACCGTCTCGGAAATCGCATCGACATAGCGGCGGCGGCGCTCTTCTGGCAATTCGCGGCGGCGCAGGAAATCGGTCGCCGAACGAATGATGGTCAGGAGATTGTTGAAGTCGTGCGCGACCCCGCCGGTGAGCTGGCCGACCGCCTCCATCTTCTGCGACTGGCGCAGCGCTTCCTCGCTCTGCCGGCGCTCGGTGATGTCGACGGCTTCCGGCACCGCGCCCGACACCTGGCCGTACTGATCGAACACGGGTCGAATCGAGAAATCGAAATAGCGGTCGCCGATCGGAAGATGCAGCAGCATGTCGGCCTGCGCCTGCCTACCGGCGAGCGCCTCGCTGAAGGCGTCGCGGACCGCCCGCGGCATGCCGTCGGTCGCGGTGAACCAGGGCGTCTCCCAGAGCTTCTTGCCGATCACGTCTGTCCCGTCGGAGCGGATGCCGGCAAGCGAGATCCGGTTGGCATAGAGCACCTTGCCCTCGAGGTCGAGCAGGCCCTGATAGAGATGGCTGGTCTCTAGCATGGCCCGCATCCTGGCTTCGCTGGATTGCAGCTGCGCGGTGCGCTCGGTAATGCGCTGCTCCAGCGTTTCGTTGAGCTTGCGCAATTCGATCTCGGCCTCTTTGGCCGCCGTGACGTCGTGGGCGACGCCGATGAAGCCGATATGCTGGCCGGTCGGATCCCAGCGCGGCTGCGACTCGGACCTGAGCCAGCGCCATTCGCCGTCCGCCCGCCGGTAGCGCGCCTCGAGCACGAACGGTTTCAGCGAGGCCTCTCCCGTGATCTGCTCCTGCAGGATGCGAGGCAGATCGTCGGGATGCAGCACCTTGCGCCAATCGAAGGCGATCGTCTGCTCGTAGGGAAGTCCGACAAAATCGACATAGGCCTGATTGGCGAAGGAGCGGGTGCGGTCGAGCTTGGTGACCCAGATCGGCACGGGCGCGCTGTTGGCGATCAGGCGGAAGCGCTGCTCGCTTTCGCGAAGTGTTTCCTGCGCCAGCATGCGATCCGTGATGTCGATATGCGCGCCGACCAGGCGCAGCGCACGGCCTGCTTCATCGCGTTCGATCTTCGCGATGACGCGGATCCAGCGCGTCTGGCCATCATCGGGCCTAATGATGCGGTATTCCGCGAGATAGTCGGTGTCCGTTCCCACGACCGCGTCAAGGAAATGCTTCTCTGTCTGCTCGCGGTCGTCGGGATGGATGCGGTTGACCCAATCCTCATGGCTCTCGCCTGCCGCCTCCGGCGGCAGGCCGTGGATGATGAGGTGTTCGGGTGATCGGCGGTTCTTGAAGCCGTCGCGAAGATCGACCTCGACGCCGCCGACCCGGCCGATCCGCTGAATCCGCGCGAGTTCGGCCTCGCGCTCCTGCAGCGCACGATGCGCCTGATCGCGCTCGCGCGCGATGTCTTCGAGGTTGCGGCGCAGGTATTCCGCAGCAGCGGTCTCGGGGAGGTGGATGTCAGAAGCGTCCGGGATGGTCATGCGGTTCCAACGCCATGTCACAAATCAATGAGTCTTCAAATGCGCTCCGCAATAAGGCTTGGCCACCGCCGGTCGGGTTCGGCTGAGCCACCGACCAAGAGAAGCTCGCCACATCGAGAGCTCGTGCGGCAGGGCTGCGGTTGCGGCAGGGCTGCGGTTGTGCGTCGGGGAAACGCGTCAATGAAACACGCCGTCCGCCAAATAGTTCCGCGCTGGGCGGAACGAAAGCGGCGTCGCGGAGTCGTCGCAGGCGCTTTTTTCTTAATCCAGGGGTATCGTCGTGAAGCTGTTCGCCTGCCAAGCCTGCGGAAACGTCGTCTATTTCGAGAACCGCAACTGCGGCCGTTGCGGTCATCGTCTCGCCTTTCTCCCGGAGAAAGTCACGCTGTCGGCAATCGAGCCGGCCGGCTCAACCTGGAGGACGCTGGCCGACGGCGGCGAGGGACGCGTGCTCTGTGCCAATGCCGAGCTCGACGCCTGCAACTGGCTGGCCGAGGCCGGTTCGGGCGAGCGCTACTGCCGCGCCTGCCGGCACAATGGAACGGTGCCAGATCTATCGGATCCCGTCCGCGTCGCTGCCTGGCGCGAACTGGAGGTCGCCAAGCACCGGCTATTCTACGCGTTGATCCGGTGGAATTTGCCGCTGAAGACTCGCGTCCAAGATCCCGCGCACGGGCTGACCTTCAATTTTCTCGCCGACAATCCGGCGCAGGGGCAGAAGATCATGACCGGCCATGACAACGGCCTGATCACGATCGCCCTGGCGGAAGCCGATGACATCGAGCGGGAAAAGCGAAGGCTCGAGATGGGTGAGCCCTACCGCACGCTGCTCGGGCATTTCCGTCACGAGGTCGGGCACTATTTCTGGGACGTGCTGGTGCGCGATGCCGGCCACCTGGAGGCGTGTCGCGCGCTGTTCGGCGATGATGCAATGGACTATGGCGAGGCGCTGCAGCGCCACTATGCCGAGGGGCCGCCGCCGGATTGGCAACAGCACTACGTCTCGGCCTACGCGACCACCCATCCCTGGGAAGATTTCGCCGAGACCTGGGCGCACTACCTCCATATCGTCGACACGTTGGAAATGGCCGCGGAATTCGGCCTCGAGGTCAAGCCGTCAGCCGACCACATCGGCGGGTTGTCCGCCCGCATCGCCTTCGATCCCTATCGGGCGGAGGACTTCGACACCATCGTCTCGGCGTGGCTGCCCTTCACCTTCGCCATGAACAGCGTGAACCGGGCGATGGGAACGCGCGATCTCTATCCCTTCATCCTGTCGCCGGCGGTCATCACCAAGCTCGGCTTCATCCACGACCTGGTGAAAGGGGTCGCCAAGCAAAGGTCAGCGAGCCCGCGCGTCGCCGCGCTGGTCTAGCTGCCTGCGCAGGGCTCAGCCGAATGTCTTGTTGGTGGCCCGCAGCCGCTCCGCCAGCACGCGCATCACCTTGAGAGCGAAATAAGGCGTCTGGCTGACCAGGAACAGGAACTGCTTTTCGGACACCGGGACCAGCTCTACATCGGTGATCGCAACGGCCGTCGCGCTGCGCGGCTGGTTGTCGATCAACGCCATCTCGCCGAAAATGTCGTTTGCTGCCAGTTCGGACAAAGTCCGGTTGCCGAGCTGGATTTGCACCTGGCCGCTCTTGATCACGAACAGTTCGCGCGCCTGCTCGCCCTCGCGGAAGATGATGCCGCCGGCCTTGATGAATTGCGTATCGACGGCGTGGCCCGTCAGAACGCCGAAGCCCATATCCTGCTGCACCTTGGCCCCCCTTTTGACAATATTGTGAAATGCTAGGGGACATCACATCAGGGGGCAAGAATACCCGGCATGAGGCTGTGGATGCTCGGACTTTCTGATTGACTTTATGAGAACAAAACTAGAACATTCGGACTTGCGATCCCGCAGGAAACAAGCTCATGTCCTCCAGCTCACAGCCAAATCGGGCGGACGATGACGAACTGGAGGCGGCGGTCGAGCAGGCGATCGCGGCCTGCGGCGGCAACCTGCGCGCCACCATCCGCGCGCTGATCGTCGCCAATGATTACCTGGAGTCCGAGGTCGGCGAGCTGATGAAGACCGTCTCCCGCGCATATGCGCGGGGCCGGTTTCGCGCCTATTCAGGCTGAACCGACGGGTCGGGCCGGCGCGTCGCAGCGGCGATTAGCCGGTTGCCTCCGGCGGATTTTGCTGTAGACGCAATTGTGACGTCCGTCCCCGCGTGCCAGATTGCGCGAGGCGGAACCCGCCCAGTCCGCAAGCAAGAAGCTCATGTTCAAGAAAATTTTGATCGCAAATCGCGGCGAGATCGCCTGCCGGGTGATGAAGACTGCCCGTCGCATGGGGATTGCGACGGTAGCCGTGTATTCGGAAGCAGATCGCGACGCGCTGCACGTCGAGATGGCCGACGAGGCCGTGCTGATCGGGCCTCCGGCGGCCGCAGAAAGCTATCTCCTGATCGACCGGATCGTCGATGCCTGCCGCCGGACCGGCGCGGAGGCCGTGCATCCCGGCTACGGCTTCCTGTCCGAGCGCGAGGCGTTTCCTCGCGCGCTGAACGAGGCCGGGGTCGTCTTCATCGGACCCAACCCGGACGCGATCGCCGCGATGGGCGACAAGATCGAATCCAAGAAGGCCGCGGCGAAAGCCGATGTCTCGACGGTGCCCGGTTTTCTCGGCGTGATCGAGAACGAGCGGCACGCGGTGAAGATCGCTGATGCCATCGGCTACCCCGTCATGATCAAGGCCTCCGCCGGCGGCGGCGGCAAGGGCATGCGGATCGCCCATTCGACTTCGGAGGTGGCCGAAGGTTTCAACCTCGCCAAGGCGGAAGCCAAGTCTTCCTTCGGCGACGACCGCGTCTTCATCGAGAAGTTCATCGTCGACCCCCGCCACATCGAAATCCAGGTGCTGGGCGACAAGCATGGCAACGTGATCTATCTCGGCGAGCGCGAGTGCTCGATCCAGCGCCGCAACCAGAAGGTCATCGAGGAAGCGCCGTCGCCGCTTCTGGACGAGACCACGCGCCGCAAGATGGGCGAGCAGGCGGTGGCGCTGGCGAAAGCCGTTAAATACGATTCCGCCGGCACGGTCGAGTTCGTCGCGGGACAGGACAAGAGCTTCTATTTCCTGGAGATGAACACCCGCCTGCAGGTCGAGCATCCCGTGACTGAACTCGTCACCGGCATCGACCTGGTCGAGCAGATGATCCGGGTTGCCGCCGGCGAAAAGCTCGAACTCGCGCAGCAGGATGTGGCGTTGACCGGCTGGGCGGTGGAGTCGCGGGTCTATGCCGAGGATCCGTTCCGCAACTTCCTGCCTTCGATCGGCCGACTGGTGAAATATCGCCCGCCGGCGGAGAGCAAGACGGACGGAATCACGGTCCGAAACGACACCGGCGTCCAGGAAGGCGGCGAGATCTCGATCTTCTACGATCCGATGATCGCAAAGCTCGTGACCCACGCGCCGTCGCGCGCGGCGGCGATCGAGGCGCAGTCGACCGCGCTCGACGCGTTCTATGTCGACGGTATCCGCCACAACATTCCGTTCCTGTCGGCGCTGATGAACCATCCGCGCTGGCGCGAGGGCAATCTCTCGACCGGCTTCATCGCGGAAGAATTTCCCAAAGGGTTTTCCGCGCCGGCGCCCGAAGGCGAGATCGCGCGGCGGCTCGCCGCCGTTGGCGCCGCGATTGATCATGTGCTCGGCGAGCGCAAACGGCAGATTTCCGGGCAGATGATCGGCCGCCCGGTGAAGCGCGAGGGCCGGCGCGCGGTCTGGCTCGGGCGCGACGAGATCGGCCTCGATGTCGCGCGCGAGAGCGGTGGCATCGCCGTTCGCTTCGTCGCCGCCGATGGCTCGATCGGCCATCCGCATCACCTGGTCTCGTCCTGGAAGCCGGGCGAGCCGGTCTGGCAGGGCAGCGTCGATGGGGCGGTCGTGGCGGTGCAGGTACGGCCGGTTCCGAACGGAGTCCGGCTGGCGCACCAGGGCGTCGAGATTCCCGTCTATGTCTTCACCGAAGCGGAAGCGACATCGGCTCGCCTGATGCCGGTGGTGACCGCCTCCGACACCGGCAAGAAGCTGTTGTGCCCGATGCCCGGGCTCGTGGTGTCGATCGCGGTAACCGAAGGGCAGGAGGTCAAGGCCGGCGAGACGCTCGCCGTAGTCGAGGCGATGAAGATGCAGAACGTACTGCGCGCCGAGCGCGACGGTACCGTGAAGAAGATCTATGCCACCCCCGGCGCCACGCTCGCCGTGGACGCGCTGATCCTGGAATTCGCGTAGAACGCCGCGCCCGTTGGCGTGGCCCCCGCTTGAGCAGGCCTGCCTTGTTCAAGGACGTTCGACACAACGACTCGTGCCTGAACCCTGATGGTTACCAGGAGTGGACCCCAAATGCGACCGGCGCTGGAAGCGCGAGCCGCGGAGTTTGCGCGATTGCCTTGCCGGTCATTCGCTTCGCACATCGCGACGCTATCGTCGTTTCAGGGATTCTTGGCAGATTGTTTCGGTTATCGATATCAACCATAAATAGTTTGTTAAAGGTGTTGAGGTACCGGGTGCCGCATGCACCCGTATTTTCCCGGTACCGCAGTTCTCCGAAATTCCCGCTTCTTGTGGTGTGGGGTCGGAGTACTCCTGTTGGTGACCTCCGCCGGCGTCTTCGCATCAGGCCTGAGCATCGACTTTGGCAGCAATCGGCCGCTCCTTGCGATGGCGATTGGCTATACTAGCCTCGCCTGGTTCTACCATCGCGTCCGCCCCGATGAACGTCTTTATCGGGTTCTCACGACAGTTGCCCAACTCGTCCTCATTCTGGTGCTTGGATTGGTGTTGAGCTATGCCGCCGCGGTGATGGCAATGTCGTATCGCGACGCCGAGCTACTCGCGATCGACAGATGGCTGGGTTTTGATCGCGCGAGTTATGTGCATGTCTTCACGGACCAGCCGTGGAAGATTCATCTTTCGAATTTCATCTATCTCTCCATGTTGCCGCAACTGGCGTTCGTTCCTCTCGTATTGGTGGTCGCAAATCGCATCGAACGTCTGCAGCAATTCGTCATGGCCTATGGTCTCGCCCTGGCCGCAACGATCGCGATATTCGTGTTTGTGCCTGCCGTCGGCGCCTTCGTTTACTGCGATCTCACGCCGGCTCAGTATGCAACCTTGCCGGCAGACATTTACACGCCGGCGCGGACTCTCGATGCCTTGCGCTCAGGTATGATGAAAACGATTTCTCTCAGCAATCTTGAAGGTTTGATCGCGTTTCCGAGTTTTCACACCGCCGCAGCCATCCTGGATGCGTGGGCACTTTGGCCGGTGAAGCCCATGCGCTGGCTGATCGTCCCACTCAACGTTGCAATGGTTGCGACCACGCCGATCGTTGGAGCACATTACGCCATTGATGTCGTCGCGGGTGCGGTGGTCACTCTCGCGTCGATTGCGGCAACCCGCCGCTTGTGCAGCAGCGAAATCGGGCTCGGCCCAGCGGCTTCCCCGCACGGATTTTGCCCGACTGCCTGAATCACGTCGATGCGCGCCCTGGGCACGCCCCTGGCAAAAGCGCCGCTCGGGACTTGATCCGGGGACAGATAACGGGTTTTGCTTCGTACCTGGAACAGAAGAGAATTTGGCCATGGCCTTCCGCAAGCGCCGCGAAGCATTGCGCTCGATCCTGTCGAGCCCATCCTGTGTCCGCCCCGGCTCGGTCTATGACGCGGTGTCGATCCGCATTGCCGAGGACCTCGGGTTCGAGGTCGGCATGTTCGGCGGCTCGGTCGCCTCGCTCGCGGTGCTCGGCGATCCCGATATCGCGCTGATCACGCTGACCGAACTCGCCGAGCAGATGCGGCGGATGTCGCGCGCGGCACAGCTTCCGGTGCTGGTCGATGCCGACCACGGCTATGGCAACGCCCTCAATGTCCGGCGCACCGTGCAGGAGCTGGAGGCGGCGGGCGCCGCCGGCCTCACCATCGAGGACACGCTGCTGCCGCAGGCCTATGGTGAAGCGAAGACGCAACTCATTTCGCTGCAGGAGGGCGTCGGCAAGATGAAGGCGGCACTCGACGGGCGCGATGATCCCTCGCTCGTGATCATGGCGCGCACGGGAGCCGCGTCGATCACCTCGCTCGGCGACGCCATCGAACGCGCCAGGGCCTACGAGGCAACCGGCGTCGACGCGTTGTTCTTCACCGGCATCAAGTCGCCTGCGGAACTGGAAGCGATCGCGGTTGCGACAGAGCTGCCGATCGTGCTCGGCGGCGCGCCGGAACAAATGACCGCGCCGGATTATCTGGCAGGCCAGCGGGTGCGGATCGCGCTGCAGGGCCACGCGCCGTTCGCGGCCGCTACTCAAGCGGTCTACGAGATACTTAAAGCATTGCGCGAGGGAACCTCGCCGAAACAATTGAAGGGGCTCGCATCAGGCGAGTTGACTGGCCGAGTGACCCGCGACGCCGCGACCAAGGCGCGGTTGGCCTCCTTCCTCGGGCTCAAGACGTGAGCCGCGCCATCATCCAGGTGTCGATCCGGGGCCGTGTGCAGGGCGTCGGCTACCGTTCCTGGGTGGAATATCAGGCGAAGGCGAGCGGGCTTGCGGGATGGGTGCGCAACCGGCAGGACGGCAGTGTTGAAGCGCTGTTCGCGGGGAATGCCAAGGCGGTGGCGGAGATGGTTGCGCTGTGCCGGCATGGTCCACCCGCGGCGCGGGTCACGGCGGTGCTGAATGAGCCGGCCGGCACCGAGCAGCTTGCGCTGCGGGCCGCCGGCGAGGGGTTTTCGGTGTTGCCGACGGTTTGAGGGATGGGCGTCAGCGCGGCAGCTTGGCGATCGCCTGGCTCAATTGGTGGATTTCATAGGGTTTGCGGAGAATGGAGAAATCGCCGCGGACAGTCGCCGCCGCGTCGCTATAGCCCGTCGCCAACAGCACCGGCAGGTCGGGACGGATCACCTTCAGGCGCCGCGCGAGGCCAAGCCCGTCCATCGCGCCGGGCATGATGATGTCGGAGAACACCAGATCGAAGCTCTCGCGCTCGATCTCGCGCAGCGCCGCTTCGGCGTCCGACACCAGTCGGACCGTATAGCCCAGTTGTTCGAGCAGGCTGGTGGTGGCGGAGGCGACGTCCGGATTGTCTTCCACCAGCAGCACGGTGCCGCTGCCGCCGACGTCCGCGAGAGTCGGCCGGTCGGGCTGCGGGCTGTTGCGGTCGCGCGGCAAGAGCAGTGTGACCTTGGTCCCTTTGCCGAGTTTGCTTTCCACCCTGACCGTGCCGCCGGCCTGATGCGCAAAGCCGTGAACCTGCGACAATCCGAGGCCGGTGCCTTTGCCGATCGGCTTGGTCGTGAAGAACGGATCGAAAATCCTGCCGAGGACGTCCGGGGCAATTCCGGTTCCGCTGTCCTCGACGCTGATGGCGACATAGTCGCCGGCCGCGGTATTGTCATCGAGCGTCACGTTTTGCGCGGTGATCGCGATCGTCCCGCCCCTCGGCATGGCGTCGCGCGCATTGATGGCGAGATTGACGAGCGCGGTCTCAAGTTCGGCGATATCGACGGTAACCGGCCAGGTCGCGCGCTCGATATCGAACGACAGGTTCACCGAGCCGCCGACGCCAGTGTCCAGCACCTCGCGCACGGCGGCGATCCGCTCGGCAATGTCGATCGGTTGCGGGTTGACGCTCTGCCGCCTCGCAAATGTCAGGAGCTGGCTGGTCAGGGCCGCGCCACGCCTCGTCGCGGTCTCGATGGCGGTGACCGCACGCTGCAGTTTGGCGTCGCTGCCGATCGCCTTTTTCAACGTGAAGATGCTGCCGGTGATCACCATC
Organism: Bradyrhizobium sp.; assembly: GCF_049581145.1. Taxonomy (GTDB): domain Bacteria; phylum Pseudomonadota; class Alphaproteobacteria; order Rhizobiales; family Xanthobacteraceae; genus Bradyrhizobium. Next base: position 7,139 of record NZ_JBAURI010000287.1, on the reverse strand, counting down.
AACAGGTTGTTGAAGTCGTGCGCGACGCCGCCAGTGAGCTGACCGAGCGCGTCCAGTTTCTGCGATTCGGCAAGCTGCTGCTGCATCTGTTCGAGCTTGAGCTCGGCCTCGCGCCGCTCGGTGATGTCGCGGGTGATCTTGGCAAAGCCGATGAGTTGGCCATCTTCGGTAATGGGGTCGATGACCACGCTCGCCCAGAAGAAGGTGCCATCCTTGCGGACACGCCAGCCTTCTTCTTCATAGCGACCCTGTTCTCTGGCGATCTTGATGGCACGGGCCGGCTTGCCGTTGTTGCGATCCGCCTCGGTATAGAAACAGGAGAAGTGCCGGCCGACGATCTCGTCGGGCGCATAGCCCTTGATCCGTTGACCGCCGATATTCCAGCTCGTGATGATGCCAGTAGGGTCGAGCATGTAGAGCGCGTAATCAGCGACGCCTTCAACCAGAAGCCGGAAATTGCGTTCACTCTCGAATAAGTCCCTCTGCTGCTTGTCGTTTTGAGCCATTACCCCCTGCCTGAAGCAGCCTCAACGGGCTGAACGTGGATTTGTTCCCATGTCACTGGAACTTTCTGCATGGTCGCGAAACGTGTGTCGGGCCGCGAGCCGCTCAGCAACGGATTTGTGTTGCGGCATGAGACCTTGCGCAGTGCGTTTGACGCGATCTTTGAGGAGATCGCGAACCTGGCCGTCGCGGGTCTATGCAATCGCCTCCGGCAGCCGTGCACGGGTGGACCCGAAGACGTCCTCGAATGCGCGCCGCAGCGCGATGTCGACATCCGCCATGGTCACGGGATGGCCGAGATCGACCAGGCTGGTGACGCCATAGCGGGGGTCGGCGACCCCGCAGGGCACGATCGCCGAGAAGTGCGAAAGGTCCGGCTCGACATTGATGGCGATACCATGGAACGACACCCAGCGTTTCAGCCGCACGCCGATGGCCGCGATCTTGTCCTCGAAACCTTCGCCCTTGTCCGGCCGCTTCACCCAGACGCCGACGCGATCCTCGCGCCGCTCGCCGCGCACATTGAAGGCCGCCAGTGTGAGGATGATCCATTGCTCGAGCGCGGCAACATAGGCGCGGACGTCCGGCCGCCGACGCTTCAGGTCGAGCATCACATAGGCGATGCGCTGGCCAGGGCCATGATAGGTGAGCTGGCCGCCGCGACCGGTGGCGAAAAGGGGAAAGCGGGGGTCGAGCAGATCGTCGGCCTTGCCCGACGTGCCGGCGGTATAGAGCGGGGGGTGTTCCAGGAGCCATACCAGCTCCGGCGCCTCCTGGGTGGCGATCGCCGCCACGCGCGACTCCTGGCCTGCGACCGCTTCCAGATAATCCACAGGCAAATCCGAAATCCGCCACTCGGCCGCATTGCCGGGCGGCCCGGCAAAGGGCGTCAAATCGAGGCTTTGGCGATCATTAACCATTGCATAACCATAACGTGGTGATCTCTGGGCAGATCAGACTTTTCCAGCAACTTAGTTTCAGTTCGGCGGTTCGGAAGTGCCCACGCTCGATAAAGTCACCGTCGATCTCATGGTGGTGCTCGGGACCACGACCATGCCTATCCATCAGGTGATGCGGCTGTCCCGCGGCGCCATCATCGAACTGGACGCCACCGAGGCCGACGAGGTCAAGGTGCTCGCCAACAATCTGCCGATTGCGAGCGGGGTGGTGCTCGTCGATCGCAACCGGATCGCGGTCGAAGTCAAGCAGATGCTGCCGAAATCGCCCGGCAGCCGCTGAGCCCCCAAAAACCTGCGGCAAACCTCGGATTTGGGGGCCCGGCAGGCCTTGTCCCCCCAAGATCGATTTGTTACATCGGCGCCGTTGGTCCGGACCGGCACGGCACGATGCTCGGCCGGCCGACCTTTGCGCTCGTGGCGGAATTGGTAGACGCGCTGCCTTGAGGTGGCAGTGAGTAAAATCGTGGGGGTTCGAGTCCCTCCGAGCGCACCAAGAAATCGCCTCCGTTATCAACCCTAACCATCTGAAGAACAAGCGAAAGCCGAGATTCCGTTCCGGCTGCAAACTTGATTTCGCCTGAAATTGTGATACAAAGTGGGATACGTTTTGTGACACATGCCGAGGCGAGACGGTGGTACGGCAATGGCAACAGGACCGCTTTTTGCTCCTGCGCGACGGGCTCTATTACTATTGGAGACGCGTTCCGAAGTCCGTTGAGCATCTCGACGACCGTGCGCCGTTTATTCGCCATTCGCTCAAAACGGACGATCTCGCCGAGGCGCGCGCGAAGCGGGATTTGCTTGAACAAGCGGACCGCGCGTTTTGGGGGGCGTTGCTCACCGATGGCGACAACGCGAAGGCGCTCTCCGCCTATCAGGTGGCGAGGGCCCGCGCCGAGGCCCTGGGATTCACATACAAGCCAGCCAATGAGGTCGCGAACCTTCCGTTCGATGACATCCTGCGACGGATGACGACGATCGGCGACGTCCGAACCCCCGTGGCAGTCGAGACCGCGATACTCGGCGGCGTTGAGCAGCCGAAGATCAAAGTGTCCGATGCGTTCGACATCTTCTGCACCGAGATTAGGGCGGCCGAGCTTGCAGGTAAAAGCGAGAAGCAAAGGGAGCAATGGAAGAAGGTCAAGAAGCTTGCGGTGACATCGTTCATCGCGGTCGTCGGCGATCTGGCGATGGTCGACATCACGCGAGACCACGCCCGGCAATTCTATCAGCACTGGGTCAAGCGCCTCGCCCCAACAGACGGCAGTAAAAAGAAATCTGCCTCCTTGGGTAAGCGCCGTATGGGCGACATGAAGATTCTCTACGAGGAATACTTCAAGCACCTCGGAGACATCGACAGGCAAAATCCGTTCGATGGCCTTACCTTTAGCGAAAAATTCAAGCGATCGCGGCCGCCTTTCCCAATCGAGTGGGTGCGTGACAAGATATTCAAACCGGGTACACTCGCCGGCATGAACGCTGAAGCGCGCGGCATCGTGCTGGTGCTCAGCGAGACCGGTGCGCGGGGCGGGGAGATTTGCAATCTGCATAAAGACGTCATCAAGCTCGGCGACGCAGTTCCGCATATCCTTGTCGAACCGAGGCTTGACCCCGAAGATCCGCGCGAGATCAAGACCGTGTCGTCGATCCGGCGCATACCGCTTGTCGGCGTTGCGCTCGAAGTCATGAAGAAATTCCCAAATGGGTTCCCGAACTACAAGGAGAACGAGAATAATTTCTCGAGTACGGCGGGAAAGTTTTTCCGGGAGAACAAACTGTTTCCGACGAAGAAGCACGTCATCTATTCGCTCCGCCATACCTTTGAGGATCGCATGAAGGAGGCCAGGATTGACGATGAGCTTCGCAACATTCTGATGGGCCACACCGTTGACAGACCGAAATACGGGTCGGGCGGTTCGCTGAAGCTCTATAAGGAAGAGATGATGAAGATCGTCTTTCCGTTCGATCCAGCAATCATTTGAGGCGTTGGCGCGCGCGCTCCATTCGCGCTTCCGTGGCCCTGAGTTCTTCGAGTTTAGCCTCGATGCGTTCATATATCGGCAGGTACATGGCACCGCGTTTGCCGGCGCGGTCGATCGCGAGCGCGAGCCTGTCCAGGTGTTTCTCTAAAACCTCAACGCTCACCTCCACACGAAGCTTGTTACTATGAGATTCTCGACGGCGACGTCTCATGTGGCGCTGGGTTGAATGACTTGTCGTCCATTCAACGCGGCTTTCGCATCCGCCAAAAAGAGGCCGATCCGTCGGATCGCACAATCGGCCACAACGGCGAAGAAATACTGATCTTCAGCTTCGTGCTTTCAAGGGATCGCTCGTTATGGCTGTCAGGCTCGCTGCTGAAATAGGTGAGGGCGGTGACGGAGTCCGCCAATTTATGTTATTTTTTTATCACATAATTTCTGATTTTGTGAGAAAGTCCCACCTGTCGCCCCACGTCTAGTCGTCTCGCGTGCCGGTGGTGCAACGGCGCCGCTGTCGCACAAGCGGCCAGGATCGGCGGGACCTGATATCCGTGAGGCGCGGGTGACCGGCGGAGCTATATTACGTCTTGAGGATCGGCGACTCCAACATTCCTGTTCGAACGGGCGCGCGGATCGAGATGTCCAGGCTGAAGTTGGCAAGGGAAAGCATCTCCGTCTGCTCTGGTTCGGAACGCGCCCGTCAATAGTATCGAGAGCGCTAGCCGGCTCAGAAGAAGGGCGGGCTCGCCATCGACTGCTGAAATCTATCGCAGCTTTGGCGTCGGCCGCGGCAATCACCTGCTCGATGTTTGTGTTCGGCTGGGTTGGCCTTGCGCTGCTAGGGTTTTGAAAACAGTTCGGCAAGGCACATTCGAGACTGAACTGTCCGCGGGCATCGGAAGCTTTGTACCACATCCAGCAACTTATTTTTGCGGTGCCTGCCCCCCAATACTTGTTGCATTTAATGCCACCGTTGCGTTGCCTCGATCTCGTTGGAGCGCGGTGCGATCCACGAACAGTCGGATCGCTGGTGGCCATCTCGATTTCGTTGTCGCGGACGGGAGCCGTGATGTCGGAACGCGAAGCCCGCCGCTTCGCCAGCAACAGCGCGTTTTGTTACGGCGTCAGCTGAACGCGCGTATTGCACGCCGTTGTGGTCCCCCTTGCTCACCGCTGCGCGTGATACCAAAGCGCGCAGGATCTTCTTGATGAAGGGGTCCTATTCGAAATAGGCCTGCCCCCTCTCGCCGAGGCGAATCATGCCGATCAACCGCTCCCGGTTGACGACCAGCCGACTGAGCTCAAAGGGGAAGTACCACTGACAGAACGTCAAGGAACGCGATGGAACGGTAAAATATTCCACAGCGGTATGCAGATGTGCAACGATAGGCCGCATACCGGGCAAAACACGGCCTGCGCGGCATCTTTCTGATGGCGATGAACATGAAGCACGGCGTCGTGCTGTCTAAAATGAGGCAAGCACGATCTTTCTGCGGAGGAATCTTGACGACACCGTAATAATACCGGAACAGTACAACTTGACATTGCCGCGAGGCAATTCCCCCGTCTGTCCGTCTGGCGAAGCGTTGCCCCCATGTTTGCGTTGGTGTCTATAGCACGGCTCTTATTGCCGTGGGGTGAGCTGATCATTGGCGTCATTGCCGATACTGCCTTGTTGGCGCTTGGAATTTTCGCAATCATCGCGGCGTGCGTCTGGCTTTTGTGACAGTGCGATCCCGAACATCTTGACAGTAATGGTAGCGGTATCGATGCCGTGAGATACCACGCGGTAAGTGAACGGCCACGCCATAGGCACGCGGAAAGTCTGGTCAGACTCCTGCTCCTCCGCCGCCATCTCGGGATTTCTAAAACAGGCCACAACTGCGTAGGACTGCCCTTGCCAAGTCCTTTCGCTCTGCGCGGACATCTTGGCGAGGTCGCGCGATGTACATTGGCGGCGGATGAACGTAACTGGTCGAGACCAAGGCTTAGGAAAGATTAGGCCGCGACCTTGTCTTTCGTGCCCTTCATTAGGCCAGTACAACCGGATAGGCTTCAACGACGATTCGTTTCGGATCGCCCGGGCGAAGCGCCGGGATGGTGACGTTCGATGCTTCGTGCTCTTCGAGCTTCGAGCATGGGCATTTCCGTCTGATAGCGCCGGCAATGCAGTGTCTCGCCCCCTGAGCTACCAGATCCTATATACAGCCTCCGTGGGTTTCGTGCTCTGGGCGGCGGATGGGCGGGGGACCATCTGTTGCTCGGCCACCGGCCGACTTCTTCGATAACGCCTAATCGGCGAAGCGCGAACCGGGTTCAACACTTGGGGGGCTTGACTAAGAACTGACCCAAGAAACCTGCCGACTGCCAAGGCAATAATGAGGAACCTGCTCTCCGCTCGCGCGCGATCGGATGTGCCGAGCATTGTCGCGAAGTCCAGTGAGCGTATGCCAGCGATGTCACAAAGCACGTCCTTGTCCGCATGGGCAATGAGCGCGTACGCGCCATGATGGAGACGGTCGCGGCAGGCGCGGAGGAACTGAATGCTTCCGTGCGCAAGATTTCGGAGGCGATGCTGAAGTCCAGGGAAACGGCCCTGAACGCAGTCGACAAAGTCGCAATGGCCGATTGGCAGGCCACGCGTCTCACCGACGCCCCCCAGGCGATGAGCGGCATCGTCAAATTGATCGGCAACATCACGGGCCAGATCAACCTGCTGGCGCTCAACGCGACGATCGAGCCGGCGCGCGCCGGCGAGGCTGGCCGCGGTTTTGCTGTCGTCGCATCGGAGGTCAAGAGCCTCGCTAATCAGGCCAAACAGGCAACCGACAAGATCGGCTCGGAAATCGAAGGTCTGAACGCCATTTCCGGCGATGTCGTAACGGCGTTGGATTCGATCAAGCGGGCGATCTAGGACGTCAGCGAATACGTTACAACGACTGCCGCGGCCGTCGAAGAACAGAGCACCGTGACCGGTGAGATGTCGTCGAACACGCGGCGCGCTGCCACAGAAGCGACAGCGATTTCAGCTGGCGTCGCAAAATAGGGATTGCTGGACTTCTGGTAGGAGCTGCAAGAGTTGCGGGGCATTGTCATCAAAGCCTTCTGCCGTCGCGAAGACACCATGTGCCGCGTGCGGGTTGAGCAATTTGAAGCGATCAGCGCATTCCGGCAGCGGATCGGTTGCCCGTTTAAATACGGGACGTGCGACCGACTTCCGATCCCTTTACGAGATGTTTGCACAACGCGAAGCAGTATAATTACAGACGGCACCCCGTCCCCGCTCGTTCAAATTCGCGAAACATCTTGTGGCAGGACGTGGGCGGCGCTGCGACCCCAAACGACTCGAGAACTCGAACGCGTCGTTCGTGCCACCTCGTCGAACTGAAGAGCAAACCAGATGCCTCGATTGAAACTTTCCCTGAGCGCCAAGATCGGCCTGTCAAACGCTTTGATGGCGCTTCTCGTTTTTGCGACCGTCGGCGTGTCGATTGCCTTCATCCAAAAGCAAGTCGCCTCGGCTGATCGAATCAATGATCTCGCGGAACTGACATCGCGCGACCTTCCCGGACTGATGCTAAACGTTAAGAACATTTAACCCCGCGCACTTAAATTGATGGCCCACCCCGGTGGTTCTGAGCACGGTATCTGATGGGCAGCGGGGCATCGCCCTCACTGAGTGTGAGCGGCGGAG
>NZ_JBAURI010000286.1:0-12997 GCF_049581145.1 Bradyrhizobium sp. | reverse complement strand
CCTGTCGGGTCGCTTCGATCTGGTCGTTTCCAATCCGCCCTATATCCCTTCGTCCGAGATCACGGGCCTTGCGACGGAGGTCCGCGACCACGATCCGCGAGTGGCGCTCGACGGCGGCGCGGACGGGCTCGGCGCCTACCGTGCGCTGATCCCGCAAGCCGAGCGGTTGCTTCTCCCGGGCGGGGCGCTGGTCGTGGAAGCGGGAATCGGCCAGGCCCGCGACATTGAAGGTTTGATGACTAAGGCGGGGTTAATCCTCGAGGGTCCGCCAAAAACCGATCTTTCGGGTATCGCCCGGGCGCTTGCGGCCCGAAAAATGTCGCGATAAAAGGCCGATTGTCACCCAAAAACCACTTGGAATATTGCCCGGGAGCGACTACGTTCCGGTTACAACGTTGGCGCAGGCCCCGTGGACGCTACGGGTGAAAGCCAGAGCTCTCGCAGCGAGAGCCGCGCCGGTTCAAAGGTTCCACAACGCAGGTCCTATCGAGCGCGATGGCTCAAAGTTAGCTGCGCCGCTCCCGAGACCGCAAAAGTGAACGAAAGCCTGATATTGCGCTTAAAGACCTACGCAAGAAAACTGGGCTGGTTTCGGCAAGCCGAATGAAGGATTCGCTGGCGATGAGCGCTGGCGGGTGGGGAACGCGTCTTTGTTGAACGCGATGGTCGATGTTAATCGGCATGGATGGGAGCTGCATCGCGATCGGATGCATTGGATGCGCGCGCCCGGTCGATTTGGGGCCAATGCTTCCAACGCCAACGCAAGGCTTTTAACTTAGGGCTGGAATAAAGGCAGGACATGAGAAACGGTCAAAATAATAAGCGGATGCGCAACCGGAACAATAACAGCAACAACAACAACAATAACCGGCGCGGCCAGAACCCGATGACCCGGGTGTTCGAATCCAACGGACCCGACATCAAGATTCGTGGCACCGCTTCGCACGTCGCGGAGAAATACGTGCAGCTCGCGCGCGATGCGCGGTCGTCAGGCGATCCCGTCGCCGCCGAGAATTACTACCAGCATGCCGAACATTATTTCCGCCTGATCGCCGCGGCCCAGGAGCAATTGCGCCAGAACCAGCCGCAGCCGCGCATCGACGACGTGACGAGTGAAGACGGCGATGACGACAGCGACGGTTTTTCGAGCTTTGGTCAGGAGCCCGGCTTCGTCCCGGCGCAGCCGCAGCCCTATTTGCGCGACAACGGGCCGCGCGATTCGCAGCGCGAGGGGCAGTCCTTTCAGCGCGATCCGCAGCAACAGCAGCCGCGCGAACATCATCGCGAGCGCGAGCATCGCCCTCAGCCGCAATATCAGCCGCCGCAGCCGCAACCCCAGCCGGTGATCGCGGACACGGGCGGCGTCGACCGACTGCCGTCCTTCATCACCGGCCCGCAGCCGCAGATCGCGAGCGGAGGATACGAGAACAATGGCGGCGGTGAACGCTTCCCGCGGCGCCGACGCCGGCCGCATGGTCCGCGTCCCGAAGGAGCTGCCGCGCCGCAGCCGGCCGCAGCCCCCAGCGAGGATTTCAATCCCGGCAACGAGTAAGCGGACGGTCCGCCAATCTTAGGCGCCTTCCCTGGCAAGCGGGGAAGGTGGCGAGATTCGCGTCGCCGTTGACGACGGAACCAGTACCGGTTCCAGCGCTGGAATCAGCCGCGTGCGTTCGCGATGCGCGGGGATCGCGCGGTAGACCTGTTTGGTGGCTTCCACGATATGCACGCCGGCGACCGGCAGCGACAGCACCGCGCCGACGCGTTCCCATGCCATGGCGGAGCGCAGGAACCAGCCGTGGGCGAACGGTGGCATGAACAGCGCCTCGCTCCATGCCGTCGGCGTGAACCAGGTCTGCCGAAGCAACTGGGTGATTTGCGAGCGTGAATAGGGCCGGCCGTGACCGAACGGCGTATTGTCGGTGCGGGTCCATACGCCGCGGCGGTTGGGGATCACCGCAATGACGCGCCCCGATGGAGCCAGTACCCGCCACACCTCGCGCAAAAGTCCGGCCGGATCGTCGGACATTTCCAACGCATGGACCAGCAGCACGCGGTCGACCGCGGCATCCGGCAGCGGCATGGAAAATTCGTCGACCAGCGAGGCGAGCGTCGGCCGCGCAGTCGGCCATTTCAGGACGCCCTGGGCCGCCGGCATGAAGGCGATGCAGCGCTCGGCATCCTCGCGGAATAGGCCGAGATAGGGTGTGGGATAACCAATTCCGAGCACGCGCTGGCCTTCCGCGCCGGGCCAGCGGGCATGGATGCCGCGATTGATCAATTGTCGTGCGACGATGCCGAGGCGCTGCGAATAGAAGTCGCGGAGGTCGATGACATCGATGCTGCTCATGACAACAATCTAACACGCCCGAAGCGCGGCGGGCGCGCGGAATATTGCATTGCCCGATCAGCATTAACGCCATATCTCTGAGGGATCGAACCGCGCCAGGCCGGGTTGCCAAGCCCCCCGCTACCTCGGATGGAGATATCATGGCCGCCGAAATCCGCACCTTCCCCTGCCTGTCCGACAATTTCGGTTATCTGATCCACGACGGCGCAACCAATGCCACCGCCTCCATCGACGCGCCGGAGGCCGGCCCCATTATCGCGGCGCTGGACCGCGAAGGCTGGACGTTGACGGATATTCTGATCACCCATCACCATGGCGATCACGTCGGTGGCGTCGCCGAGCTGAAGCAGAAATACGGTTGCCGTGTGGTCGCACCCCACGATAAGTCAACCAAGATCGCCCATGCCGATCTCCGTGTCGCCAATGGCGATGTCGTGAAAGTCGGAAGCCTGCTGGCGCGGGTCCTGGAGACGCCGGGCCACACGCTGGATCACATCTCCTATGTGTTCGACGGCGAGAAGGCGTTGTTCGCCGCCGACACACTGTTCTCGATCGGCTGCGGCAGGGTGTTCGAAGGCAGCTATCCCATGATGTGGGACTCGCTGCTGAAACTGCGTGCGCTGCCGGATGACTTCAGGCTCTATTGCGGTCACGAATACACCGCCTCGAACGTCAAATTCGCGCTCACGGTCGAGCCCGACAATGCCGCCTTGCAGGCGCGCGCCGAAGAGGTGAAACGTCTGCGCGCCGACAACAAGCCGACGATTCCCTCGCTGCTTGGCGAGGAGAAGAAAGCCAACGTCTTCCTGCGCGCCGATGATCCCGCGGTCGCCATCAAGCTGCACATGAAGGGCGCAACGGCCGTAGACGTGTTCCGCGAATTGCGCGAGCGCAAAAACAAATCCTAGAGACTAATTCCCGGAGAATAAATCCCAGGCTCCTGATGGACCATGAACCGACTGCTGCCGACATCATCGCGCGCCTCGAGCTGAGACCGCATCCCGAAGGCGGACATTATCGCGAGACGTTTCGCGACGTACGCGTCGACGCCAATGGCCGCGCGCGCTCCACCGCGATCTATTTCCTGCTGGCGCGCGGCGAGCGCTCGCATTGGCACAGGATCGATGCGGTGGAGATGTGGCACTATTACGCGGGCAGCGCGCTGGCCTTGAGGATCGCCAATGACGGCTGCCGCGAGCACGTCGTGAGATTGGGCGCTGACCTCACGGCCGGCGAGCGGCCGCAGGCGATCGTGCCGGTGTCCGCCTGGCAATGCGCCGAGTCCACGGGTGACTGGACGCTGGTCGGCTGCACTGTCGCGCCAGGCTTCGAATTCGCAGGGTTTGAAATGGCTCCGGAGGGCTGGAAGCCTTGAGCTGATCGCAGCTCATCGTGCGCAGGGGCGCAGCGAGCCCACCTTCTTTGTCTCCCCAAAGCCTGGTGGGCACGGCGCGAAGGTCGCCTTTTACCGACCCTGGACGTCGTTCAGGGCCGGATATCGCTCACACCATGTACTGCCCGCCATTGATCGTCAGCGTCGAACCGGTGATGGCGCCGGCCTCGTCGGAGGCGAGAAACACCGCCGCCCGCGCGACCTCTTCCGGCTCTCCGAGGCGGCCGATCGGGATCAGCGGCAGGATGGCTTTCTCCAGCACGTCCTTCGGCACCGCCTGTACCATCTCGGTGTTGATGTAGCCCGGGCAGATCGCGTTCACGGTGATGCCGCCCTTGGCGTTCTCCAGGGCGAGCGCCTTGGTGAAGCCGATATCGCCGGCCTTCGCCGCGGAGTAATTGACCTGCCCGAACTGGCCCTTCTGTCCGTTGATCGAGGAGATGTTGACGACGCGGCCGAATTTGCGGGAGCGCATGCCCTCGATCACCTGGCGCGTCATGTTGAACAGGGAGCCGAGATTGGTGTTGATCACGGCGTTCCAATGCTCGATCGTCATCTTGTGGAATGCGGTGTCGCGGGTGATGCCGGCATTGTTGATCAGCACCTCGACCGGGCCGAGATCGGCCTCGACCTGCTTGACGCCGGCAGCGCAGGCGTCGAACGAACTGACATCCCATTTGTAGACGGCGATCCCGGTCTCTGCCTTGAACTTCTCTGCCGCCGCGTCATTGCCGGCGTAGTTGGCGGCAACCTTGTAGCCGGCAGCCTTCAACGCCTTGCAGATCGCAGCCCCGATACCGCGCGTTCCTCCGGTGACCAACGCAACCCGTGCCATGTCGAATCCTTCCCTTGACGTGTCCATTCACGCACCCCTTGGCGTGTCCTCGGGCGCATTTGAACTACGCTTTTTATGTTACGGCGATTATGCGAGCGGTTTGACCAACATCAAGAGCAAAACGCCCGGAAACAGATTCCGGGCGTTTTCTCTTTAGTTCAGGTTAGTTCAGCGCTGTGCGGCTGCGAAAGAATAATCTGTTCGCAATTGCTGCCGTCTTTTTAGTCGCGTGCAATGCACATTGCGATACCCATGCCGCCGCCGATACAGAGCGTGGCGAGGCCCTTCTTGGCGTCGCGCTTCTGCATCTCGTGCAGCAACGTGACGAGCACGCGCGCGCCGGAGGCGCCGATCGGATGACCGATCGCAATCGCGCCGCCGTTGACGTTGACCTTGGATGTGTCCCAGCCGAGGTCCTTGTTGACCGCGCAGGCCTGCGCCGCGAACGCCTCATTGGCCTCGATCAGGTCGAGGTCGGCGATATTCCAGCCGGCTTTCTTCAATGCGGCGCGCGAGGCCGGGATCGGCCCCGTGCCCATGATCTTGGGATCGACGCCGGCATGCGCCCATGACACGATGCGCGCAAGCGGCGTCTTGCCTTCCTTGGCCGCCTGCCTGGCAGTCATCAGCACGACGGCGGCCGCGCCGTCGTTGATGCCCGAGGCGCTGCCGGCGGTCACCGTGCCGTCCTTCTCGAATGCCGGCTTCAGCTTGGCCATCGCCTCGATGGTCGCGCCATGGCGCGGATATTCGTCGGTATCGACCACGATGTCGCCCTTGCGGCTCTTGATGGTCACCGGCACGATCTCGTCCTTGAATCTGCCGGCCTTCTGAGCGGCCTCAGCCTTCTGCTGCGAGGCGACCGCGAATTCATCCTGCTGCGCGCGGGTGATCTGGTATTGCCGGGCGACGTTCTCGGCGGTGTTGCCCATGTGGTAGCCGTTGAAGGCATCCCACAGCCCGTCCTTGATCATGGTGTCGACGAACTCGACGCCGCCCATCTTGATGCCGCCGCGCAGGTACTGGGCGTGCGGGGCCATGCTCATGGATTCCTGGCCGCCGGCGACCACGATGTCGGAATCGCCGTTGAGCAGCGCCTGGTAGCCAAGCGCCACCGTGCGCAGGCCGCTGCCGCAGAGCTGGTTGACGCCCCACGCCGGGCTCTCGACCGGGATGCCCGCCGAGATCGAGGCCTGACGGGCCGGGTTCTGGCCCTGAGCAGCGGTCAGGATCTGGCCCATGATCACCTCGGATACCCGCGCCGGTTCAAGACCCGCGCGCTCCAGCGCGGCTTTGATGGCGACGGCACCGAGATCGTGGGCCGGCATGGTCGCAAACGCACCGTTGAAACTGCCGACCGGGGTACGGGCGGCGCTGACGATGACGACATCGTCTGACATGGGCATCTCCTGGGGGCTCGAGGGGTCGCGGAAGTCGGGAAGCGCCGGAATGGCGGGCCAGTCTCTCATTCCCATCCTGTTAACGTCGTTGAGGCATGTCAATCGGCCGAGGCCCGGATTCCCGCCGCGGCGCATTCAAAATGGCGTTCTTGGACAGTTCCTGAGCAGGGCGGATGCTTGGGAATTAACCGTGTCGCACAAAACGGTAGCCGAACTCCGTTGAAAATGCTTATTTTGTTGCGTTGCCTAGCCCCGTCCGCCCTTCGGCGTTGCCGTCGGGTTCCCCGTTTTCCCGGTTTGCATGTGTGAGCCCATGGCAAAGTCAGAACACCCCACCACAATCAAGAAATACGCGAACCGACGGCTCTATAATACCGGAACGAGCACCTACGTGACGCTCGAGGATCTGGCGGCGATGGTAAAGGACGGCGAGGATTTCCTCGTCTACGATGCCAAGAGCGGCGACGACATCACCCGTTCGGTGCTGGCGCAGATCATCTTCGAGCAGGAAAATAAGGCCGGCCAAAACTTGCTGCCGACCACCTTCCTGCGGCAACTGATCCGCTTCTACGGCGATAGCATGCAGATGGTGGTGCCGAAATATCTCGAGCAATCCATCGATACGCTGACCCGCGAGCAGGAGAAATTCCGCAAGCAACTGGCGAACACGTTCAGCGGCATGCCGTTTGCGCCGCTCGAAGAACACGTCCGCCGCAACATGGAATTGTTCCAGCAGACCTTTTCGATGTTCAAGCCATTCGTGCCGCCGCGCGCCGGGGCCGAGATGGAAAAGACGACGGAGCCTTCGCCGACGGAAGAGGGCAACATCGACGATCTCAGGCGTCAGATGAAAGACATGCAGGAGCGGCTCGATCGCATGTCCAAGGAGCCCAAGGAGCCCAAGGAGCCGCCGAAAACCGAAGGGCAGTGATTGGCCCTTCGTCGTCTCGTGCGTGTCGGCAGTGAGCGGCGCATGACGCTCATTGTCATGACCGGTAGTCGCCGTTGATCGCGACATATTCCTTGGTCAGGTCGCAGGTCAGTACCCGGTCGCGGCCTTTGCCGAGCCCAAGCCCGATCCTGATCTGGATCTTCGGCTCTTTCATTGTCGCCGAGACCTCCGCTTCGTCATAGGAAGGATCGCGCGCGCCGCTTTTCGCGACGCGGATGCCGTTGAATGCGATCGACAGCTTGTCGCGATCGGCCGGCTGGCCGGCCTTGCCGACCGCCATCACCACGCGGCCCCAATTGGCGTCTTCGCCGGCGAGCGCGGTCTTCACCAGCGGCGAGTTTGCAACCGACATCGCGATCTTTCGCGCCGAGGCTTTCGACACGGCGCCCTCGACAATGATCTCGACCAGCTTCCGCGCGCCTTCGCCGTCGCGGGCGATCTGTTCGGACAGGTCGGCCATCACCTCGCGCAAGGCTTTCGTGAACGCATTCAGCCGCGGGTCGCTGGCGCGGCTGATCTTCGGCGCGCCGTTGGCGGCTGCAGCGCCGGTGGCGAATGCAAGCAGGGTGTCGGACGTCGACGTGTCGCCGTCGATCGTGACGGCATTGAAGGTGTCCTCGACGCCGCTCTTGAGCAGCGATTGCAGCGCGCCAGCCGCGATCGGGGCGTCGGTGAAGATGAAGGACAGCATGGTCGCCATGTCCGGCGCGATCATGCCGGCGCCCTTGGCCATGCCGTTGATGGTGACAGCGGTGTTGCCGAGCTTGACGGTCGCGGTGGCCACCTTCGGAAAGGTGTCGGTGGTCATGATGGCTTCTGCCGCGCTCATCCAGTCGCCCGTGGAGGCGCCGTCGGCCAGGCTGCCAAGCACGCCGTCGAATTTCGTGGCGTCGAGCGGCTCGCCGATCACGCCAGTCGAGGCCAGAAACACCTCGTTCGCGCCGCAGCCGATCGCCTTGGCGGCGATCGCTGCGGTCAATGCGGTCGACTGCCGTCCGGTCTTGCCGGTGAACGCATTGGCGTTGCCCGAATTGACCACCAGCGCGCGCGCCTTGCCGCCCTTGAGCTTCGCCCGGCACCATTCCACCGGCGCCGACGGGCATTTCGATCGGGTGAAGACACCCGCGACCGTGGTGCCCTTGTCGAGGATCGCCAGCAGCACGTCGGTGCGACCCTGATAGCGGATGCCGGCCGCCGCGGTCGCAAGCTTGACGCCCGCGATGACCGGCATGTTGGGGACTTCGGGCGGGGCGAGCGGCGAAACGGCTGAGGGCATTGGGGCATCCGGCAATGAGAGCAAAAAGGAAGCGCTCTGTATCACCTCTCAGCAGGCGCGGGGAGTGGCCGCCGCACCAAATGCAAAAGCCGGATGAGGCATCCTCATCCGGCTGATGATCTGCGTCATGCCTGCCGCGGCGCGGGCCGGACGGAAAACGTCGATGAACTACTTCTTGACGGGTGCCGCCTTGCTGTCGTCCGGCTTGGCATCGGTCTTGCCATCGGTCTTCGCGGCAGTCTCTTCCGGCTTGTCGAAGCGTTCGATATTGGCGGCCTCGCGAAGCTTCGAGACGTAATCCGCCTGAGCCTTGCGCGTCACATAAGTTTCAATCTGCGCCTTCACCTGATCGAAATCCGGCGCCTTGCGGTTGCGCTTTTCCTCGACCTTGATGACGTGCCAGCCGAACTGCGTCTTCACGGGGTCGGAGACCTTGCCGGGTTCGAGTGAAAACGCCACCGCCGAGAACTCCGGCACCATCTGGTCCTTGGTGAAGAAGCCGAGATCGCCGCCGTCGGAAGCGCCGGGATCCTTGGACTTCTTCTTGGCCAGTTCGGCGAAATCGGCGCCCTTCTTCAATTCCTCCTCGACCTCCTTGGCCTCGTCCTCGGTCTCGACCAGGATGTGCCTGGCGTGGACTTCCTGCTCGCCCGAAATTTCCTTGGACGCGTCCTGGTAGACCTTCTTCATGGCGTCGTCGGAGGTCGCCGCCTTGCCCTGGCTGGCCAGCAAGCTGTCCATCAAGAGCCGGCTGCGGGTGAACGCCAGGCGCTTCTTGAAATCGTCGCTGTCCTGAACCTTCTGGTCTTCGGCGGCCTTGGAGACGACCTTCATGTCGATCAGGAACGAGAGCACGTTCGCGTCCTTGGTCGCGGGATCCATCTGCGCCAGGCTGGTCGCCAGTTCCTCTTCGGCCAGCGCGACGTCGCTCTGGTGGATTTCGGAGCCGTTGACCTTCGCGAGCACCTTGTCTTCGGCACGGACCGGGCCCGCGAACAGAACCACCGCCAAACAGCCAGCCAATGCGGTGGTAAGGCCAAGGCGCGGGGCGGTTTTCGTTACCAGGAACGAAGTCGTCATGGAAAATCCTTACCTGTTCGGGATGGTCAATTTGAGCGGCCGGGACACTCGCCCAATCAAGCGGCCTTGGCAACGCGAAACTCTGTCAAAATGATGAAATCCTTGACAGCTTCGACGGTCGCGGCGCCGTTGACAAGGCTGCCACCCAGCCATATCTGTCGGCTATCGTGTCGATGGCGAGACCGCTTATATTTGCTGCGTTTTTGGCCGTTGAACCCCGAAATGCTCAACTCCAACTCATTCGGCGGATGCTCCCGGGTTCAGACGGTGCCGCAGCGCGTCACGGCGAGTTGATAGGTAACCAGGTGGACCAGGCCACGGCGCAACGCCGTAACCGCGAAAGTTAGGAATTTCGGCATGATCGGCGCGCTCGCCCGCAAGTTTTTCGGTTCCGCCAACGACCGGCGGGTGAAGGGATATCAATCCCGCGTTGCAGCGATCAATGCCCTTGAGCCCGAACTCGTGGCGCTTTCGGACGAGGCGCTGAAAGCGCGCACCGCCGAGTTTCGCAAACAGCTCGCCGACGGCAAGACGCTCGACGAGATCCTGGTTCCCGCCTTTGCCACCGTCCGCGAGGCCGCCAAGCGCACGCTCGGCCAACGGCATTTCGACGTGCAGCTGATCGGCGGTATGGTGCTGCATGAAGGCGACATCGCCGAGATGAAGACCGGCGAGGGCAAGACCCTGGTGGCGACGCTGGCGGTCTACCTCAACGCGCTCGCCGGCAAGGGCGTTCACGTCGTCACCGTCAACGACTACCTCGCCCGGCGTGACTCCGGATGGATGGGCCAGATCTACGCCTTCCTCGGCATGACCACCGGTGTGATCGTCCACGGCCTCGACGACAGCGAGCGCAAGCTGGCCTATGGCTGCGATATCACCTACGGCACCAACAACGAATACGGCTTCGACTACCTGCGCGACAACATGAAGTATCGGCTGGAGGACATGGTCCAGCGCGGCCACTTCTACGCCATCGTCGATGAAGTGGACTCGATCCTGATCGACGAGGCGCGCACTCCGCTGATCATTTCCGGTCCGCTCGACGACCGTTCCGAATTCTACAACACGATCGATACGTTCTTTCCGCGGCTCGACAAGACCGATTACGAGGTCGACGAAAAGCAGCGCACGGTGACGCTGACCGAGGCCGGCATGGAGAAGATCGAGACCCTGCTGCGCGATGCGGGCCAGCTCAAGGGCGAGTCGCTGTACGACGTCGAGAACGTCTCCGTCGTGCATCACATCAATCAGGCGCTGCGCGCGCACACATTGTTCACCCGCGACAAGGATTACATCGTTCGCGACGATGAAGTCATCATCATCGACGAGTTCACCGGCCGCATGATGCAGGGCCGGCGCTATTCGGAAGGTCTGCACCAGGCGCTCGAAGCCAAGGAGCATGTGCAGGTCCAGCCGGAAAACCAGACGCTGGCCTCGATCACGTTCCAGAACTATTTCCGGATGTACGAAAAGCTCGCCGGCATGACCGGCACGGCGCTGACCGAAGCCGATGAATTATTCGACATCTACAAACTGGAAGTGGTGGAAATCCCGACCAATCTGCCGGTCGCGCGGCTCGATGAGGACGACGAGGTCTATCGCACCCAGAACGAGAAATACGCCGCGATCCTGGCCGAAGTGGAGCGCGCCAATTCGCGGCTGCAGCCTGTTCTGGTCGGCACCGCCTCGATCGAAAAATCCGAGGTGCTCGCCGAGTACCTGAAAAAGCACGGCTACAAGCAGATCGATTTCGGCACTCCGGGCGCGCTGGACAAGCTCTATGCCGCGGCCCGCGCCGGCAAGCCGGCAAAACTGTTCGCGGTGCTGAACGCGCGCTTCCACGAGCAGGAAGCCTATATCGTGGCCGAGGCCGGCGTGCCCGGCGCGATCACGATCGCCACCAACATGGCCGGCCGCGGTACCGATATCAAGCTCGGCGGCTCGCTCGACATGCGTCTCTTGCAGGAGACGTCGGAGGTCACCGACGAGGCCGAGAAGGCCGCACGGATCGAGCGCATCAAGGCCGACATCGAGCGGTTCCGCGATCTGGTACTGAAGGCCGAGGAGGTTGTCGAGATCGAGCCCGCCAAGGGCGCCAAGCCGGCGAAGACCGTGAACAAGCCGGGCGGCCTCTACATCATCGGCTCGGAACGCCACGAATCCCGGCGCATCGACAACCAGCTGCGCGGCCGCTCCGGCCGGCAGGGCGACCCCGGGCGCTCAAAATTCTTCCTGTCGCTGGAAGACGATCTGATGCGGATCTTCGGCTCCGACCGGCTCGATACGATGTTGACCCGGCTGGGCCTGAAAGAGGGCGAGGCCATCATCCATCCCTGGATCAACAAGGCGCTGGAAAAGGCGCAGCAGAAGGTCGAGGCCCGCAACTTCGACATCCGCAAGAATCTGCTGAAGTTCGACAACGTCCAGAACGACCAGCGCAAGGTGATCTTCGACCAGCGGATCGATCTGATGAAGGAAGAGAGCGTCGCCGAGACGGTCGCCGACATGCGCCACGTCTTCGTTGACGACGTCGTTGCCAAGCACGTGCCCGAACATGCCTATGCCGAGCAGTGGGACGTCGCGGGGCTGAAGGAAGAGCTGAAGCGCGTGCTCGATGTCGATCTGCCGGTCGATGAATGGGCCAAGGAAGAGGGCATCGCCGAAGAAGAGCTGCTGTCGCGCATCGAAAAGCACGTCGACGAGCGGATGGCGGCGAAGGTCGCGCAATGGGGCCCCGACGTGATGCGCTACGTCGAGAAGACCATTCTCCTGCAGACGCTCGATCATCTCTGGCGCGAGCATCTGATCATGCTCGACCATTTGCGCCAGGTGATCGGGCTGCGCGGGTACGGCCAGCGCGATCCGCTGCAGGAATACAAGTCGGAAGCCTTCAGCTTGTTCGAGGCGATGATCGCGCATCTGCGCGAGGCAGTCACCGCGCAGCTGATGCGGGTCGAGATCGTGCCGCCGGAAGAGCAGGCGCCGGCGCTGCCCGCCATGGAGGTCCACAAGCTCGATCCCAACACCGGCGAGGACGAGATGGCGTTCGCCAGCGCCTCACTCGTGCCGCAGGCCTCCGACAACCGCGACCCGAAAAATCCGGCGACCTGGGGCAAGATCGGCCGCAACGAGGATTGCCCCTGCGGCTCCGGCAAGAAGTACAAGCACTGCCACGGCAGGTACGCTTGATCGCCAGTCGTCACGCGCGCGGGACTGCTGCGTGATTGAAGGGGCGGCAGTACCGCGTATTTGGCTACGTCAAACTCATGAGCGCCATCGGCCGTCGCGGCAATTCAATGCTCGCGTATTATCGCGTGTTCGGAAATTGCGCTGATCGAGGTGCCGGATAAGCGGGAAGACCGGCCTTACTTGACTGCCGAGAAGCGATTCTCGAACGAATTGGCCTGCACGATGGGCTGAGCGCCGCTGACCACTTGTGTGCCGGCCGGAATCCCCGATGGCTGATCGGCCGATGTATCCGCGGCTGATGGTTTGAGAGGCGGATGGTTGGCGGCCTGCCTGGTCTCCGGCGCTTTCGGGGCCGGCTTCGCAGCGTCCGGGTGTTTGGCCTCAGCTACCCTTGGCTTGCTCGGGGCCGGCGTCGGAGGCGGTGGCGTCGCGGCAGTCGTATCGGCGGTCGGGCCGCCCAAGCCCACCTTGTGGGCGAGGCTGGAGAAGAAGCCACCTCCGCCGGGCGACGCCGAGGCCACG
>NZ_JBAURI010000285.1:0-11754 GCF_049581145.1 Bradyrhizobium sp. | reverse complement strand
GTGCTGGGCGGATCGAGCTCGATCGCCCAGCACTTTGCCGCGCGGCTGGAACACCTGGCGGCCGCCCAGGCCCGGTTCGGGCTCGGTCTGGTACATCCAGTTGACGGTCTTTTCCTTGAACAACTTGCCGTAGCCGAGCGGCACATGAATCCAGAGATTGGTGTCCTTCGGTCCCGCCTCGAGCAGCAGCACGGAATGCCTGCCGTCCGCGCTCAGGCGATTGGCCAGCACGCATCCGGCCGAGCCGGCGCCGACAATGATGTAATCGAACTCGGGCGTTTCGGGCGGCAGCTTGGCATGGGTTACAGCCTCGCCATTCATGTTTCCCATGCACCCCTGCTCTGCCGGCCCCGCCAACGATCGTCGGCCACGGGCGGTCGGTTGTCGACGGAACAGCTAGCGCTTTTCCTGACCTCAGGCAAATCCGATGACCTCGTCCGAGCAAGCAATCTCGTTCTCGCGGCACGATGCGCCCGAGGTCTGCCAGACACCATGTCCCTCGAGAGCAAGAGGGCGCAGGGAAGGCCGAGAGCCGACACGCCCCGCGGCCCCCCTGTGCAATAAAAAAATACAGGAGTAGGAACCACAGGCGTGGCCGGATCGTCCGGCCTTCCCTGCGCGATGGTTTTACGACTTATACGCTCTTCCCGGTGACCATCGCTTGGTTGCCACCGCCGCCCGCGAGACGCGTTAGCATCATCGCCGACTTGACGCCGGCTTCGGAGCGCCAGAACGACACGATTTCGCCGTCCGCGCGTCTGCACTCGTCTTTCGCAGCCGCCGCGTCCAGCGCATCCCGCACCCAACGTCCGTGACGATCGCGATACGTCCCTCTTGGTGAGGCGGAACGACGCAAGTAATAAGTGTGATTTGGGGTCTGCGCAAAATGAATATTTCATCGAGCACAGAACTCCCTGCGCGATCGACGCAGGGCCGTGGAAGGGGTTCGTCATCGAACGGATCACCCGCACGATTCACGATGACGATCTGGCGGCGTTCGTCGGCCAGTTGCAGCGGGCGCCGTGGCTGCTGGGCGACGACTGGGTGGCCGTTCAGAACCGACTGATCGAGCTCGCATCGGCAAACGATCGCGGTAAATTCATCGCCGCCTTTCTCGACCTTGAGACCGCGGCATCGATATGACCATCAGGGACTACCGGTGGGGCGGCAGGCGCAGGGTTGGGCATATTATGCCAACAAAGATCGAAGCATGGCACGGTGGCTCGCGACGGCGAGGCAGCGTGGCAAGAACAAGCGGGCGCGCGAACCGCCGCCACCGTGAGGCTCACTGCACCCGGACACGGTGCCGGGCGCGCCTTTCGATGTGCCACGAGCGGGCCAAGTCTGACGGGGCGACGGCATCTCGTCCGGCGGCATGGCCGTTGACCCGGGTGCTGGATGAACATGATCGCACTGCCCGTGTCGATTCAAATGTGCCTGGGGAAAATGATGCGCCAATGCCGATGAAGATGGGCACTCCTCGTTCGCCGTGGTGCTACGATCCAATGCTCGATCGCATGCGGCAACCGGCCAAGATACCCGCTGACGCGCCGCCGCTCCGATAAGGCACCGACGGCAAGCTCCCTTGTTCCCATTATGGGAACGTGCTATGAGGGTTCATGAGAGTCATCGCTCGACGGGTCGTCGTCGACTTCTGGGGCAGGCATCCGGAAGCGAAGGCGTCGCTTGAGCGTTGGCAAACCCTGGTGAGAGCGGCGCAATGGGCCTCGACCGATGAGGTTCAGGAAGCCGCCCCGAAGGCCAAGGTGCTGAACCGCGAGCGTGTCAGGTTCGAGGTTGCGGGAGGAAACGATCGCTTGGTTGCCGCTTTCGATTTCCGCCGCCAGATCGCGTTCGTGAAGTTCGTCGGCACCCATGCGGAATATGACCGCATTGATGCAATGACAGTGTCGCAGTTCTGAGGAGACCACCATGGACATTCGGCCGATTCGCACCAACGAGGACCATCGCGCGGCGCTTGCCGAGATCGAAGCCCGTTGGGGCGCGCCGGAGGGCACCGAGGAGGGCGACAAGCTCGATGTGCTGCTCGCGCTTGTCGACATCTACGAGACGAAGCGATGGCCGATCGAAATCGACCGGAATTTCGACCCGATCGCGGTGCTCCGCTACGCCATTGATGAACTCGGCCACACCCAGGCCGAGTTGGCGGAATTGCTGGGATCGCGCTCGCGGGCCTCGGAAGTGCTCGCACGTCGGCGTGCGCTCACGGTCGAGATGATCCACAAGATCGGCGAGGCGTGGAAGGTTCCGGCCGACCTCCTTGTCCGTCCTTACAAGATCGAGCGAGCCGCCTGAGCCGCATCTTTCCCCATCGCGCGGCATCGCTCCGTTTCGTGCCGCAGGTCATGGTCGCGTGCACTGTGCGTAGTGGCGCGCCTGAAACGATTCGAACTCAGGAAACGCTATATTACACCCTCGCCGCCTGGTCCGGCGCGCCCGACGCCAATAGCCGCGCGGTGTGGCGAGCGATCATCATCTCCTCGTTGGTCGGGATCACGAAGACACGGGCACGCGACCGGTCCGACGAGATCACGGTATCGCCAGCCTGGTTGCGCATATCGTCGAGCTCGACGCCGAGCCATTCAAACCCCCGGCAAATCCGTTCGCGGATATGGGAGGCGTGTTCGCCGATGCCGCCGCAGAACACGACCGCATCGAGGCCGGACAGGATCGCGGCCATCGAGCCGAGCTCGCGGCGGATGCGAAACACGAAATAGTCGATCGCCTGCGCAGCCTCCGGTGTCCCCGCCGCCTCCAATTCGCGCATATCCTGCGACAGGCCCGAAAGCCCTTTCAGGCCGGAGCGCCGGTACAGCAGATCCTCGATCTGATCCGTCGTCATCCCCTTTTCCTTCAGGAGATAAAGCACGACGCCGGGATCGAGCTGGCCGCAGCGGGTGCCCATCGGCAGTCCATCGAGCGCGGTAAAGCCCATCGACGAACCGACGCTCTGGCCGTCGCGGATCGCGCACATCGAGGCGCCGTTGCCGAGATGCATGACCACGACGCGCCCCGCTTCATGCAGCGGCGCGATCTGGCGCAGCCGGCCGATCACATATTCATAGGACAGGCCGTGGAAACCGTAGCGGCGGACGCCCTGATCATAGAACGCGCGCGGCAACGCATAGGTGTCGTTGACCCAGGGATGGAAGCGATGGAAGGCGGTGTCGAAACAGGCGACCTGCATCGCATCCGGGAAAGCGCGCTGCGCGGCGCGAATGCCGGACAGGTTATGCGGCTGGTGCAGCGGCGCCAGCGGATTCAACTGTTCGAGGGTGGCGAACCGCTGCTCGTCAAGCACGATGGATTCGGTGAAGCTGACGCCGCCATGCACCACGCGGTGCCCGACCGCGGCGATCGCCATCTTGCCGATCTCGGTTTCGAGAAAGTCGAGCACGACCTTGAGCGCGGAATCGTGGTCGGCCGCCTCTCGCGCATCGAGCTTGCGGTCCGCGATCTTCTTGCCGGCCTTCTCGGCCTCGAACTCCGGGTTCGCGCCAGCTCCTTCGGAGCCGAGGCCCTCGATCTGGCCGCGCACACGTTCGACAAGTTCCGCTTCGCCATCGTCAAACAGTGAAAACTTGATCGAGGATGAACCGGCATTGAGAGTGAGAATATGCTGCACTATTCGGCCGCCCGGTCGAGATGGACAAGCGCCTGCCCGTCGGCACGCCAGGCGCGATAAAGCGCGGCGATGGCACAGGAGGCGAGCCGCGCCCTCTCGCCGTCGGCGCGGCTGGTCAAGATGATAGGTACGGTGGCGCCAAGTGCCAGCCCCGCTGCTTCCGCCTGGGCCACAAAGACAAGTTCCTTGGCCAGCATGTTGCCGGCCTCGAGATTGGGCACGATCAGGATGTCGGCGTGACCGGCCACGAGCGAGGCAATGCCCTTGGTCCTTGCCGCCTCGACGTCGATGGCATTGTCCATTGCCAGAGGGCCGTCCACCACTGCGCCCTTGATCTGGCCGCGTTCGGCCATCTTCGACAGCACCGCGGCATCGATGGTCGAAGGAATTTTTGGCGTCACCGTTTCCACCGCCGACAGTACGCCGACCTTCGGCGCGTCGATGCCGAGCGCGAGCGCGACGTCGATCGCATTCTGCGTGATATCGACCTTGGCGGCAAGGTCGGGCGCGATGTTGATGGCGGCGTCCGAGACGATCAGGACCTGACCGAGGCCCGGCACGTCCATGACGAAGACGTGGCTGAGCCGGCGATTGGTGCACAATCCGCTGTCGTGCTTGACGACATGGTGCAACAGCGTATCGGTGTGCAAATGCCCCTTCATGATCGCCTCGGCCTTGCCGGTCCGGGCGAGTTCGACCGCCATTGCCGCGGCGGCATCGTCGCCGACGGTGTTCACGATCTCGATGCCGTCCAGGCTCGCCCCGATCTCCTTCGCGACCGCTGCGATGGTCTTGGCCGCACCGACCAGAATGGGCCGGATCAGGCCATGTTCGGCGGCGAGCAACGCGCCGCCCAGCGAAGCCTTGTCCTCGGGAACCGCGACCGCGGTCGCGATCGGCTGCAATCCCTTGCAGGACTCGAGGAGCCGGTCGAAGTGCCGATGCCGCTGCACGAGAAGCTCAGGCACGTTGGTGTCGTCACACCGCACCTTCTGCGACGGCGCCAGCACTTCGGCAATGCCCTCGGCCACCTTGTCGCCGCCGCGGCCGGTCACCGCGGTGCCAAGCTCGACGACGCCATCGCCGAGCTTGGCGCGCACCGTCACAGTCACATTCAGCACGTCGCCGACATGGACGCGGTCGCCGAATCGGAAACTCTGCGACCGGTACAGCGTGCCGGCGCCCGGCAGAATGTTGCCAAGCACCGCAGAGACCAGCGCGCCGACCCACATCGCCGGCGCAATCGCCTCGGAATGGGAGTGATGCGCCTCGTCTGGCAGATGCAGCGGATTCAGGTTTCCCGACGCGTGCGCAAAGATATAGAGATCGTTCGCGGTGCAGACCCGCTTGATCGAAGCCGTGTCACCGACATTGAGTTCACCATAAAGGCGGTTCTCACGCATCATGCCGCGGATTCTTGCACTTGAGCTGCAGGTAAGCGCTCACCCGAAGGATCCTTTGCAACATCAGCCTCGCCACGATCTGCGATGTCCCCGTGGTCTGGGTCGCGCCATTCGTGCGCCATGGTCAGCAGCGCGCGCTGAAAACGCCGGAACATTCCAATCGTGGGAGCGTCCATCTGTTCGATCGGACCAGCCACGTCCAGCACGAGATTCAACGCGCTGTAGCGGTCGACGGGATCGCGAAGAACATCCGCCAGCGTCGCGAGCGCCTCGCTGCCGGCGAACTCCACGATCAGGGACTGCTCGTAGATCATCCGGCTGCGCAGTTCCGGGCTCATCGAGTTGAAGGGCGGACGGCCGTGCAGCAACCGGTCCGATCGCTCCAGCCGGTCGCGCCGCACCGAGCCGCGGGTCCGCGCCAGAAGGATCAGCATGCGGATGATACCCTCAGCATAGCCGCCTTGTCTGGCCCGCTTGATGGCATCCTGCACATGCGGGAACTTGCTGATGTCGTGCGACTGCGGCCGCGCGTGCCGCGACGCCCCAAGATGCTGCATCCAGGGCGTGCCATAGAGCGAATGGAATGTAAGTTCGATCAGGGCATCACGCGTGTCGCGATAGAAATTGAAGCTTCCTTCGACCTGATCGGCGACAAGTTGCTCGAGCTTCAGCAGCGGATTGTCCGCACCGGCGGGCTCCCGGTGCTCCCGAACCTCCTCGGCGATGTCACCGATATCAGCAAACATCGGATTCCTGTGCGAGAAGAAATAGTGCTGCTGGCGCATCGGATGCAAGCGCCGCTGCATTGCCGCGACCGATGGCGTGACCAGCGACCGGATCAGCGGCTGCAGGGTCACTTCGTAGGTCTTGACCGCCCATTCCGACAAGGCCGCCACCGCGGCGAACTCGATCTCCTCGTCGCGCCCGTCGTCGAGCTTCAGGATGTCCTCGATGGTCCGCGCCTCGAACGCGACGGTGACGACGTCATGGTCCTTGCTGATCAGCATCTGGTAGAGGCCGGGCGCCAGCGATTCGATCGTTTTCACCACCGAGCCGATCTGCTCATGCTGCTTGTTGGCGACCTGTGCCGAGACGAAAATGCCGAGATGCCCGATACTGTCATGCAGCGTGTAGATGATGGTGCGGCCACAGGCTTCGATTTCGTTGGCGGTGGCATAGAGGTCCGGAATCCAGTTCAGCGCCTGCTGCGGCGGCGTGATGTTGTCGCCATGGGAGGCAAACACGATGACCGGAGATTCGATACGGCTGAGATCGACCGGCGGGCCGTCGCTCAGGACCGCCTCCCCCCGCGTCAGCTTGTTGCCGACGAAGAGGTTTTCCACGATCCAGCGGATCTCATTGTCGTTCATGAAATAGAAGCCGGACCACCAGCGCTCGAAATCCAGAAAATGGCCGGCGTCGCGATCAACATGGGCGAACAGGTCGAAATTCTTGCGAAACCACGTCTTGCCCGGATTGAGCATTTCGAAATTGAACACCAGATTGGCGCCGTCGAACTTGCCGCCGCCGAGATCGGAGGCAAGTGCCGCCGGAACCGCGCCGCCGGCGATGCCGCCGAAATAGCGGAACGGATTGCGGCCTCTCTCGCCAGCCCAATAGGACAAAGGCGCGCCCGCGATCACCACGGGGCCCATCAGGTCGGGATGAGTCGCGGCGAGGATCATCGCGGCCCAGCCGCCCTGGCAGTTGCCGGTCACCAGCGGCTTTGGCGCATGCGGATGGCGGGCATGAACCTCGCGCAGAAAAGCCGCTTCCGCTGCGCAGATGTCGGCGAGCGTCTGGCCGGGTTCGGGGTCGCGGAAGAAGATCACAAAATACACGGGATGGCCGTGGTTCAGCGCCACGCCGACTTCTGACTGGCTCTTGAACCCGCCAATACCGCTGCCATGGCCCGCGCGCGGATCGATGATGACCCACGCCCGCGCGTCGTCGCGCGGCAGACTGACGCCTTGCGGCGGGTGAATGTGAACCAACGCATAGTTCACTGGACGGTCGAGCGTCCGGCCATCCACGATCATATCGTAGTCGAAGGCCAGCACCGGCTTGAAACCTTCCTTTTCGCGCGCGATCGCACCATCGCCGCGCCGGCATAGCGTATCGAGGAACAGGACCCAGCGTTGTCCGGCATCCCTGAGATAGTCGGAGAGCAACGCGTCGGCGCGAGGTATCATGAGCCGCGGCGTCAACTCATGAAGCGACACGATCATTGTTTGCATGGCCTCGGCGTGGCTCTTGCCAATCGCTTCACCGTGCCGCACGCTCAATTCGCCGAGCATGGTCATCTGTTCGGCAGCCTGCGCGCAAGCGTCCTGCAAGCCGCGCAGATAATGATGACCTTCGTCAGTCCATGTATCCATGTCGCTCATACTTGTAACCTGCGATCATCGTTGGTCCGTCGTGCGACGAACGATAGCGACGCCTAGCCACGAACGCTCAAACAACTTCTTCAATGTGAAGTATTGATAGAGCCTGACGCGCGGGCAACATTGCGCTGCGTCAACGACAATCGCGCGAACGCAAACTAGTTTAGTTGTGACAACGGGATGACAGGCGCACGACGACATCCGCCTGTCTGGTTGTCGTTCGTATCAAGCCATATCCTTATCAAAGCCATATCCGTATCAAAGCCATGGCAGAACTTCCGATGACCGACGGATTCTTCATCAATCTTCACAAGGTGCTGGTGTGGCCCATCGTGCTTGGCTTGATGTGGTGGTTCCAAAACACCTCGATCGAGATGTGCGTCTATCTTGCGCTGCACGGCACTTACGCGCTGCTGTGGCTGCTCAAGCAGAACTGGTATCCAGATGCGCGCTTCAACGTTCGTCGGCCGGTCTGGATCGGCGTCGTCTTCGTGTTTCTGCCGCTCGCCGGTTACTACGTCGCGCCTTATCTCGTCGCCTCAAGACACAGCGTCCTGCCCGCGCCCGCGCTCGCGGCCATCATCAGCCTCTACACGATTGGCGTGTTCTTGCATTACGTCAGCGACGCGCAAAAATTCTATACGCTGCGCGCGAAACCTTCGCTCATCACCGATGGATTGTTTTCGCGCGTGCGCAATCCGAACTATCTGGTGAGATCATGATCGATTGCGCCTATGCGTCGCTGGCCGCGCACTGGCTGCCTTTCCTCATCGTGGCCGCCTGGACGGCGTTCTTCTTCATCCCCGGCGCCCGCGCCAAGGACAAATCGCTCTCCCGCTATCCGGACTACGCCGCCTACCGGTCGCGCAGCTACGCGCTCGTCCCGCTCATCTGGTAGCCCACGCGCCCGATGCGCGGCGCCGGCCATTCTCACCCGCGCTCTCAGGGTTGCAGGCCTGCGACCCGAGGGGCCGCTTTTCGATTGACCTTCGAGGCGGCACCCGGCGACAATCATCGGATCGTCCACAATCGGGCCGCGGCACCGTGACACTCGCTCAACATCTGTTGCCGACCACCGTGGTCGGAAGCTATCCGCAACCGGAGTGGCTGGTCGATCGCGCCATGCTGTCGAAATCGGTGCCACGGACGCGCATGCAGGCGATGTGGCGGGTGGACGGTGAGCATCTGGAAGAGGCGCAGGACGACGCCACCATCGTCGCCATCCGGGACATGGAACGCGCCGGCATCGACATCGTAACCGACGGGGAAATCCGCCGCGAGAGCTATTCGAACCGCTTTGCCACCGCGCTCGGAGGCATCGACACCGACAATCCCGCGATCATCGTTGCCCGCACGGGCCAACAGACGTCGGTGCCGCGCGTGGTCGGACAAATCCGCCGCATCCGCCCGGTCGAACTGCGCGACATGGAATTCCTGCGCCGCAACACCGACCGGGCCGCCAAAATCACCCTGCCCGGCCCGTTCACCATGAGCCAGCAGGCCAAGAACGAGTTCTACGAGGACGACGAAGCGCTCGCGATGGCGTTCGCTGCGGCGGTCAATGACGAGGCGCACGACCTGCAGAGAGCCGGTGCCGACGTCATCCAGCTCGACGAGCCCTGGGTGCGCAACAATCCCGAGCTGGCGCGGCGCCATGCGGTGAAGGCGATCAACCGCGCGCTTGACGGCATCACCGTGCCGACGGTGGTGCATCTGTGCTTCGGCTATGCCGCAGTGGTACCCGGCTCGACCAAACCCGCCGGCTATCCGTTCCTCGCCGAGCTCGCCGATACCACGGCCCAGCAGATTTCCATCGAGGCGGCGCAGCCAAAGCTGGATCTTGGCGCGCTGAAGGATCTGTCGGCGAAAAAGATCATGCTCGGCGTGCTCGATCTCGGCGACCCGGCCGTCGAAAGTGCCGATGTCATCGCCGACCGCATCCGCCATGGCCTGAAATATGTCGCAGCGGACCGGCTCGTGGTCGCACCGGATTGCGGCATGAAATACATGCCGCGCGCGACCGCCTTCGGCAAGCTGAAGGCGATGTGCGAGGCCGCCGCGAAGGTGCGTGGAGAGATCAGCTAGGCGCGGGCGACCGGATCGGTATTCGGCGCCGGCGCCGGCTCGCGTTCGGCCTGTTCGGGCAGCTTGTTTCCATGCACGGCAAGCGGCTGCCCGATCCACAAGGGATCGACCAGATGATCCCTGCGCGGGTTCGTCGTGTTCGGATGCACAAGGATGCTCAGGCCACCATGGTTGAGCATCAGCCAGGGCACCAGTTCGGCAAACAGCTCCGGCGCAAAGGCGACCTGATACATGGCCTGATCATGCGGGCCGACCTTGACATCGTGCCAGCGGCCGAGCGTGACGGAGAAACGCTCGGCCATCCAGGCCCGCAGCCGCTCGGCGTCGGACCGGCTGGTCGCCGGATCATAGTAAATGTGGGCGTGGAAGCTTGCGATCTCGCTGATCGGCCGCGGGGCAGCGCTCATCGGCAAATCCGTCATGCCAGGGTTTGTTGCCGACTTTAGCCCGGAGCGCTGCGAAGGCCAAGGATCACGTGGAGGATCACGTGGAGGATCACGCGCTTGCGGTAGGCAAGCTACCGAGCAATGGCCGGGCCAGATAGAGGATCTGGTAGGCCTCTTCGCCCGCCGTTCTGCGCGGCTCGCGCTCTGACAGCAGGACGCGCGTCAATTTCCAGTTCTGTACGTCGACGCCGATGGCCGCCGCGACCACGCCCGACTGCCTGGCGATCTCGCGATTGCGCTCGATCTCGGCGGCGAAGGTGGTGGTCAGGTCGGCATCCAGCGGAATCTGCTGCTCTTCCTTGGTGGCGAAACGCGCCTCTTGCGCGGGCCCCTTGCGGGCATCCAGCGCAATCCGCATCTCGATCTGCGCCCGCCCAAAACTATCGGTCACGGACTTGTAGCGGCCCGTCACCAGGAAATCCCCAAAACCCTGATCGGTCCGCCAGAGATAGAGCGAGGAATACTCGTTGGCGATGGCGCCATAGTGGCCGCGTTCGCGCAGCAGAAAACCCTTGAAGTGAAGCTCCGGCACGTCATCGAATAGCGCACCCCGCCGGCTTGCGCGGTTGCGAATGATGCTGATGTCGTAATCGGCCGGCAGCCGATGGGCGTAGTGAGCGATGATCATGAAAATCTCCTGTTGAATGGGGGTGACAGCCGTCAACTCTTGCTGGCGACATATTGCGCGACGCCATGGCCGAACGACCAATTCTCGGGAAGGACCTCGACCAGGTTGATGAGGATGTCTTCCGGACGCAGTCCGGGATCGGCGGCCAGGTTTTCGACAATGCAGCGATAGAGTGCCTGCTTCTTCTCGACCGGGCGGGTATTGCTGACGGTGAGCTGGATCATGACAAGATCATCGCTGCGCGCGATGCCGAGATAGTTGGCGCTATAGCTGAAGTTGTCTTCGTCATGCTCGGTGATCGTCATGAAGCGATCCTCTTCGGGCACGTCGAAGGTCGTCCGCATGGCGCGGTAGATGCCGTCGAGAACGGCATGGCGATAGGCGGCGGGTTTTCCCCGCCGAAGCGAAACGCGTGTGAGCGGCATCAGGGCCTCCTGCGTCGGTGTCGGTATTGCAGATATAGGCGGCCGTAGACCATTGGAAAACGATATGATACATTGTTTCAATGATTTCATTTTGAAATGATGGAAGCCATGAAGGCGCTGGATATCGAGGCCGTGCAGGCGTTCGTCCTGACGGCCGATCTCAAGAGTTTCACGCGCGCCGCGGAGGCGATGGACACCACGCAGTCGGCGGTCAGCCTGAAGATCAAACGACTGGAAGACGGTCTCGGCCGCAGGCTCCTGGATCGAACGCCGCGGCTGGTCCGGCTCTCGGCCGACGGCAACGCGTTCTTGAACGCGGCGCGCAATCTGGTCGCCGCGCATCACGGCGCGGTCGGCTCGTTCGGCATCAAGCAGCGCCGGCTCATCGTCGGCATCAGCCATCATGTCGTCGGCGCCGAGTTGCCGCTGCTGCTGAAGCGCATGAGCGGCGCCGAACCCGCGCTGGTAATCGAGATGCGCGTATCGACCTCGCGAGAGGTACTCGACGAATTCGATCGCGGCGTGATCGACGCTGCAATCGTGCTTCGTCACGATAATCGCCGGCGCGGCGGCGAGACCGTTCTCAAGGAAGCGTTCGGCTGGATGGCCGCGCCTGATTTCGAGCACCATGCAGGCGAACCGATGCGGCTTGCGACGCAGGCCGAGCCTTGCAGCGTGCGCAGCATGGCGCTCGACGCGCTGAAGGCGGCGGGAATCGCCTGGACCGAGGTGTTTGT
>NZ_JBAURI010000284.1:0-8103 GCF_049581145.1 Bradyrhizobium sp. | reverse complement strand
CTGGAGAACGTGATGATTGGCGCATTCCTGCGCACGTCGCATCGCACGGAGGCCGAAACCAGGGCCCGCGCGGTGCTGGAGCGCGTCGGCATGACCAGGCTCGCGGACGCGCCGGCGCGTTCGCTCGGCACTCCCGGCCGAAAGCGGCTCGAGATCGCGCGCGCGCTCGCGACCGAGCCCAAGGTGCTGCTGCTCGATGAAGCGATGGCCGGATTGACCCAGCGCGAGGTGCAGCTTGCGATCGACCTGGTGCGCGAGATCCATCGCTCAGGAGTAGCGCTGGTGATCGTCGAGCACATCATGGAAGTGATCATGTCGCTGGCAAGCCGTGTCATGGTGTTCCACCAGGGCCGCGAAATCGCCCGCGGCAGCCCGCGCGAGGTCACCGGCAATCCCGAGGTGATCGCGGCCTATCTCGGCAGGCGCGCCGCCAAGGCCGCCGCCGGCCATACGCCGATCGAACTGATGGGCGGTCCTGTGTCATGAGCGAGCCGCTGCTCAGGATCGAGCATCTGGAGGTTCGCTACGGCGACCTGATCGGTGTATCCGACGTTTCGCTGGAAGTGCCCGAGGGCAGCGTGGTCGCGCTGCTCGGCTCCAATGGCGGCGGCAAGACCACGACGCTGAACGCGATCGCGGGCCTGATACCGCTGCATTCCGGTTCGATCGCGTTTCGCGGCGAGAAGATCACCGGACAGAGCGCCTTTGCGATCGTGCGCAAGGGGTTGGCGCTGTCGCCCGAGGGCTGGCGGCTGTTCGTGCAGCAGAGCGTCGAGAACAATCTGCTGCTCGGCGCGACGCCGCTGCGCGACAGGGCGCGCCGCGCAGCGCTGCTCGAGCGCGTTTACGAGATTTTTCCGAGACTGAAAGAGCGGCGAGGCCAGCGCGCCGGCACCATGTCGGGAGGCGAGCGGCAGATGCTCGCGGTTGGCCGAGCGCTGATGAGCGATCCGAAGCTCCTGATGCTGGACGAACCGTCGCTTGGGCTGGCGCCGGCGGTGGTGGAGTCGATGTACGAAACCTTCGGCCGGCTGCACCGGGAGGGGCTGACCATCCTGCTGGCCGAGCAGTCGATCGAGCTGGCGCTGGAAGTCTCCGATTTCGCGACCGTGCTGCAGGTCGGGAAAAGCGTGCTGTCCGGCGCCGCGGCGGCGCTGGCGGACGATCCGCAGGTGCAGCGGGCCTATCTCGGCACCGTCTGAGTCTTGCGGCGCTCCGGGGCGGTCTTCATCTCGGCTTGCAGGAGGTGCAGGAGACAAAGGCCGAGCCGCGCCTCCATCTCGGGATCGGCGATCGAGAGCGGCCCGGGATCGTTGAGGATCGCGTTGACCAGCGTGCCAAAGACGACCTGGAAGCCGAAGGCGATGGTTCGTGTCTTGGCCGCCTTGCGGCCGCGACCCATCGCGGCAAGCAGAAGGAGTGTGGCGGCCTCTGTCGCGGCGCCCGCCAGCGCCTTGAACGGTGTCCATTTGTCCGGCTTGGTATCGCCATGCTGCAGCGCGGCGCGCAGGATGCCTTCATGCCGGCGGATCCATCCCGTGATGCCATGCACCAGGAGCCGGCAGCGCGCGGCGAGATCGGCATCTTTCTCCCGCCTGGTCCCGGCCATCTCCGCCAGCGCGCGTTTGCCGTCGCGCGCCGCCAGCTCGATCAGCAGGTTGAAATAGGCCTCCTTGCTCTCGAACCGGCTGTAGAAGGCGCCGACGGTTGCGCCGACCCGGCGGCACAGCACCTCGATCGACAATTCCGCAAGCGTATGCGTTCGTAACAGCTCGGCACCGGCCCGCAGCAGCGCCAGCGTGGTCTGCTGGCTTCGCTTCTGCCGCGACCGGGTGACGCCGGGAAAGTCGACGTCCTCGAAAGGGACCTGCATGGGCTCTTGCGTCTCCGCCAGATAATAATGATAATTCGGATTATTATTCTGCGCAACGCCCCGGGGAACAATCCGGTGCGAGGCGCGAGCGGGTGTCAGCCGCGGTCGGTTGTCGTCATCGGGAGGCGTGCATGAGCGGAGCGAGCGATATGGCTTTTGGCGGCGCAATCGGCAAGACGATCGCGGACTCCCGGCCGCACTGGCCGCCGCCACTGACGCCGCCGGCCGGCGCGCCGAACATCCTCGTCGTGCTGTTCGACGATGTCGGCTTTTCCGATTTCGGCTGCTACGGCTCGCCGATCAGGACGCCGACCATCGATCGGCTCGCGGCGGAAGGCCTGCGCTATTCCGGCTTCCACACCACCGCGATGTGCTCGACCACGCGCGCGGCGCTTTTGACCGGACGCAACCACCATTCGGTCGGCGTCGGCTGCCTCGCCAATTTCGACTCCGGCTATCCGGGCTATCGGGGCAAGATCGCGCGCGAGGCGGGGACTCTCGCCGAAATGCTGCGGACCCACGCCTACCGCAACTACATGGTCGGCAAGTGGCACGTGACGCCGCTGACCGAAAGCGGCGCCACCGGCCCCTTCGACGGCTGGCCGCTCGGCCGCGGCTTCGACCGCTTCTATGGCTTTCTCGACGCCGAGACCGACCAATATGCACCCGAGCTCGTCTCCGACAACACGCACATTGATCCGCCCGGCAGCTATGATTCCGGTTATCATCTGACCGTCGATCTCGTCGACCAGGCGATCCGCTTCATCGGCGATCATATCGCCGACCGGCCCGATCTGCCGTGGCTGACCTGGCTTGCCTTTGGGGCCTGCCACGCGCCGCATCAGGCCCCGAGGGACGTCATCATGAGCTATGATGCGAGCTTCGCGCACGGATGGGATGTCGAGCGCGCGCAGCGGATGGCCCGGCAGAAGGCGCTCGGCCTGGTGCCGCCGGAGACCAGGATGCCCCCGCGCAATGCGGGGGTGAAGGCGTGGGACGAACACAGCGATGACGAGAGGCGTGTCTTCACCCGGCTGCAAGCCGCCTATGCCGGCATGCTCGACCATGCCGACCGGCATCTTGCGCGGCTGATCGCGTTCCTGGAAACCGCCGGCGTGCGCGACAACACCTTGATCCTCGTGCTGTCGGACAATGGCGCCAGCCAGGAGGGCGGCCCGCTCGGCTTCATCAACGCGATGGGGCCCTACAATTTCAAGCCGGAGCCGATGGCGGACAAGCTGCGCCGGCTCGACGACATCGGCGGCCCCGACACCCACAGCAATTTTCCGCATGGCTGGGCGATGGCGGCCAACACGCCGCTGCGCCGCTACAAGCAGAACACCCACGGCGGCGGCATCCGTGATCCCTTCGTGATGTCGTGGCCGCAGCGGATCGCGGCGTGCGGCGAATTGCGCCATCAATTCGTGCATGCCTGCGACCTGCTGCCGACCCTGCTTGACCTCGTGGGCGTCAGCGTGCCCGCAGCGATTGCGGGCTGCCCGCAGATGCCGCTCGAAGGCGAAAGCTTCGCCCGTTCGATCACGGATCCCGCGGCACCATCGAAATCATCGCCGCAATATTTCGAGATGTTCGGCCATCGCGGCATCTACCATGGCGGCTGGAAGGCGGTCGCCTATCATCCGCCGGGCACGCCGTTCGAGAGCGACCAATGGGAGCTGTTTCATCTCGATCGCGATTTCTCGGAAGTCGACGATCTCGCGGAGAAACAGCCCGAACGCCTCGCCGACATGGTCGGGCTGTGGTGGCGCGAGGCCGAGCGGCGCAATGTGCTGCCGCTCGACGATCGCTTCGGCCAGCGCTTTGCCGAGAACGCGGCGCGATTCCAGGGCGCACGCCATCATTTTACCTTCCACGCCGGGATGGGCCATGTGCCGACCGATGTCGCGCCCGATGTGCGCAGCCGCAGCTACACCATCGAGGCGCATGTCGAGCTCGATGCGCAAGGCGCCCAGGGCGTGCTGATCGCCCATGGCGACGCCACTTCGGGTTACAGCCTCTACGTCAAGGACGGTCTTCTGGTTCACGACCTCAATGTCGGCGGCAGTCATGAAATCCTGACGTCGCAGCGCAAGGTGCCGCCCGGCGCGCGACGGCTGGGCCTCCGCGTGCAACGACTGCTGCGCGAGACCGCGCCGGCCAAGGGCGCCCGCACCGGCGTCAGCGAATATACGCTGTTGATCGACGGCGAGCCCGCAGGTCGGCTGCAGACCAAGCTTGCCTTTCACAGCCTGATCTCGTGGTCGGGCCTCGACATCGGCCGCGACCGCGGCAGCCCGGTGTCGCATTACGAGGCGCCGTTCGCGTTCACCGGAAAGCTGTTGCGCGTCACCGTCGCGATGCATGACGACCAGACGCTCGATGGCGACGCCGTCGGCAATGCGCAAATGGCGAGGCAGTGAAACAGGCAGTAAGCAGTAAGGAGAGATCGCCGCTACTTGATCTTGTCGTAGGCGGCGGGGAAATCGGCCAGCGGCATGGGAATGGTGATCGCTTCCTTGGCCATGTTCTCGAACGAGATCTTCAATTGCTTGCCGGCTCTCAACTGCGCCAGCAGCTCCGGCGTCAGCGGCGCACTGGCGTAGCAGCCCCGGTTTTCGCAGGTCTGGATCGGCAGCTCGATCGCCTTGCCGTCATCGACCTGGAATTTGACGCCCACCGGCAGATTGAGCCCGAGCGGCAACTGCACCAACGCGACCGGCATATGGGTGTCGCTGGCGATGTGAATATTGACCAGCACAATCAATTGCCCGGTCTTGGTGAGAACGGCGGTCTCTTCGATCGCGCATTCCAGCGGCGCCTCCCGGCCTGCGCTGCTGCAGCGCGCCACCCAGCCGGTTTGAGGCGGCGCGCTCGCGGTTTCGGCCTGTGGTGTGGCGGCAGGAGCAGGTTGTTGAGCGGCCGAAGGACCCTTCGCCTTTGCTGCGGGCTGAGCCGCGGCCGCGGCTGGCCATCCCAGGATTCCAGTTAATAGGCCTGCACCCGATACGCCTGCACTGGAGGCAAGAACAAGGAGAACAACAAGCTTGACGATGATCTTCACGGCCGGCTCCATGACACCGCGTTCGCATGGGCCGCACCGCAATCAAAGTCAAGTCACCCCGCGGCTTCACTCCGCGGCTTCTTGGACCGAGGCGCGATCGTCGCCGTGCTCGTCGACATGGTGCGCGCGGCCCCAGCCCGCGAACGCATTGGAGAGCTTGTCGAGATAGAGGTAGATCACGGGCGTCGTGAACAGCGTCAGGGCCTGGCTCACGATCAGGCCGCCGACCATCGCGTAGCCGAGCGGTTGGCGGATCTCCGATCCGGTTCCGGTGCCCAGCATCAGCGGCACGCCGCCGAGCATGGCTGCCATCGTCGTCATCATGATCGGCCGGAAGCGCAGCAGCGCGGCCTGCCGGATCGATTGTTCGGGCGTCATATGCTGGTCGCGTTCAGCCGCGATCGCAAAGTCGACCATCATGATGCCGTTCTTCTTCACGATGCCGATCAGGAGGATGACGCCGATCAGCGCGATCAGGCTGAAGTCGTAGCCGAACGCCATCAGGATCGCGAGCGCGCCGACACCGGCCGAGGGCAGCGTCGACAGGATCGTGATCGGATGGATGTAGCTCTCATAGAGAATGCCGAGGATCAGGTACACCACGACCAGCGCCGCGAGGATCAGGAGCGGAACGGTGCCGAGCGACTGCTGGAACGCCTGCGCGGTGCCCTGGAAGCTGGAATTGAGTGTCGGCGGCGCGCCGAGATCGGTCATCTCCTTCTGCACGGCTTCAGTCGCCTGACCGAGCGCCACGCCCTGTGCGAGGTTGAAGCTGATCGTGGTCGCCGGGAACTGACCCTGATGGCTGATCGACAGCGGGCGCACCGGCGCGCTGGTCCAGGTCGCGAACGTCGATAGCGGCACCTGATCGCCCGTGGTCGGCGACTTGATGTAGATCTTGTCCAGCGAATCGAGCCTGCCCTGCATCGCGGGCAGGATCTCCTCGATCACGTGATAGCTGTTGAGCTGGGTGAAATACTGGGTCACCTGGCGCTGGCCGAAGGCGTCGTACAGGGTGTCGTCGATCAGCTGCGGATAGATGCCGTAGCGCGAGGCGGTATCGCGATTGATCTTGAGCTCCAGCGTGGTGCCCTCGGTCTGCTGGTCGGTTGCGACGTCACGCAGCTGCGGCAACATCTGCATCTTGGCCAGGATCCTCGGCGCCCATTGATTGAGCTCGCCGAGATTGGGGTCCTGCAGCGTGAACTCGAACTGGGTCCGGGTCGGCCGGCCGCCGAGACGAACGTCCTGCGCCGCCTGCATGTAGAGCCGCGCGCCCTGCACCTTTTCGAGCTTGGGACGCAGCCGCGAGATGATCTCCTGGGCGGAGGCGCCGCGTTCGCTGCGCGGCTTCAGCGTGATGAACAGGTTGCCATTGTTGCCGGCCCGACCGCTGCCGCCGATCGCCATCGCGACCGTCGCGACGTCGGGGTCCTGCATCACGATCGCGGAAAGCGCCTCCTGCCGGCTCTGCATCGCCTCGAAGGAAATGTCCTGCGCGGCTTCGGAGGTGGCGGTGATCAGGCCGTTGTCCTGCTGCGGAAAGAAGCCCTTCGGGATGATCACGAACAGATAGACCGACAGGCCGAGCGTCGCGAAGAAGATCATCAGCGTCGTGAATCGCCAGCGCATCGCAACGTCGAGTCCACGCTCGTAGGCGTGCAGCATCGCATCGAAGCAGCGCTCGCTCCATTGATAGAACTTGCCGTGCTGGGTTTCGCCGTGGGCGCGCAGGAAGCGCGACGCCATCATCGGCGTCAGCGTCAGCGACACCACCATGGAGACGAAGATCGTCATCGCCAGCACGACCGCGAATTCGCGGAACAGGCGGCCGATGATGCCGCCCATCAACAAGAGCGGAATCAGCACCGCGACCAGCGAAATGCTGATCGAGACGATCGTGAAGCCGATTTCGCTCGCCCCCTTGAACGCGGCGGCCAGCGGCTTTTCGCCTTCCTCCACATAGCGCGAGATGTTTTCCAGCATCACGATGGCGTCGTCGACCACGAAGCCGACGGCGATGGTCAGCGCCATCAGCGACAGGTTGTCGAGGGTGTAGCCGAATATCCACATCAAGGCACAGGCGCCCAGCAGCGCCAGCGGTACCGTGACGGTCGGAATCACGGTGGCCCAGAAGCTGCGCAGGAACGCGAAGATGACCATCACCACCAGGCAGATGGTCAGGAGCAGGGTGAACTGGACGTCCTCGACCGCGGCGCGGATGGTCTGGGTGCGGTCGCTGATGACCTGGATCTTGATCGCGGGCGGGATCGCGGCGACCAGCCGCGGCAGCAGCGATTTGATCTTGTCGACGGTGTCGATGACGTTGGCGCCGGGCTGCTTGTAGACCACCAGGAACACGCCGCGTTTGCCGTTTGCCCAGGCCGCCTGCTTGGCGTCCTCCGGCCCGGTGACCGCCTGGCCGATGTCGCGAATCCGCAGCGGGCCGCCGTTGCGGTAGGCGATGATGACGTCGTTCCAGTCCTTGGAATCAAGCAACTGGTCGTTGGCATAGATCGTATAGGCCCGCGTGCCGCCGTCGATGTTGCCCTTCGGCGAGTCGACTGTGGTCAGCGTGATCTGATTGCGCACGTCTTCCAGCGACAGGCCCTTGGCCACGAGCTTCGCCGGGTCGACCTGGACGCGGATCGCCGGCTTCTGCTGTCCGCCGATGATGACCTGGGCGACACCGGAAATCTGGCTGATCTGTTGCGCGAGCTGGGCGTCGACGGCGTCGCTGACCGTGGTCAGCGGCAGGGCGTCGGATGTCGCCGACAGCAGCAGGATCGGCGAATCCGCGGGATTCACCTTGCGGTAGGTCGGCGGAGAGGGAAGGTTTTTCGGCAACTGGCCACTGGCGGCGTTGATGCCGCCCTGCACGTCATTCGCGGCGCCGTCGATATTGCGGTTGAGGTCGAACTGGATGGTGACCGCGGCCGTTCCAAGATAGCTGGTCGAGGTCATCTGGGCGATGCCCGGAATCTGCGCGAACTGTCGTTCCAGCGGCTGCGCCACCGACGAGGCCATGGTTTCCGGACTGGCGCCCGGCAAGGTCGCGGTGATCTGGATGGTCGGGAAGTCGACCTGCGGCAGCGGTGCCACCGGCAGCAGCGGATAGGCGACGAGCCCGACGAAGAGAATGCCGGCCATCATCAGCGAAGTGCCGATG
>NZ_JBAURI010000283.1:0-3712 GCF_049581145.1 Bradyrhizobium sp. | reverse complement strand
GTGCTGGCATCCGCGACCATCATCACCGGGATGATCGCGCTGGCCTGGATCTCCGGCGTCCTGACATTGGCGGGCATCGCAATCACCGCGCTCGGGGTGTTGCAGCCGCACCTGCTGCCGCTGCCGTAACGCCGCATGTCGTCACCGCACGAGGCGCTTCAGCGCGCCTCGTGCACGCTCTTGCGGAAGCGCTGGATCAGCCGCAGCGTGCGCATCGACCAGCGATCGCCAGCGCCACCGCCGCGCAGCATCTCGCGCATTCGCGCCTTGACCGGATCGACCAGCGCCTTGGCCTTGGCGCGCAGCGACAGGATGAACTCGTAGAGCCTTTCGAACCAGGCCATCTCGAGAAGCTTCGGCTTCGTCACGTCGAACACGAAGGCGGTGACGCCGACGCCCAGGAACTTCGCGAACAGAATGGTGAAAACGGCGCTCGTCCAGTATTCGTGGGTCAACAGCCAGATGCCGACGAGCTTCAAGGGAAACAGCGGAATCACCGGCACGATGAAGACGATCAGCGTCATCGCCGGCGACAGCGTGTCGACACGCTCGGCAAGCCACTGCTTGAACGCTCGCAACGGGATCGCGTCCACCACCGAGGCCACGATCGGCTCGAGGTGATCCCATAGCCAGGCCTCGATCAGGAAGATGATCGCCAGCAGGACCCAGACGGGCTGAAGGAGGCGGCGCAGCATCAAAGGTTTCCCCGCCCGACCGAAGCGGGGCGCTGATCACATATGGATCGCACGCTTGCCGACCGCAAGCGCGGCTTCCTTGACGGCTTCTGAGCGAGTCGGATGGGCATGACAGGTCCGTGCGAGATCCTCGGCCGAGCCACCA
Organism: Bradyrhizobium sp.; assembly: GCF_049581145.1. Taxonomy (GTDB): domain Bacteria; phylum Pseudomonadota; class Alphaproteobacteria; order Rhizobiales; family Xanthobacteraceae; genus Bradyrhizobium. The sequence continues at coordinate 2,872 of NZ_JBAURI010000283.1, read as the reverse complement.
AATTCCATCAACACGGCAGCTTCGTGGATCATCTCGCCCGCTTCCCGCCCGATAATATGCACGCCAAGCACACGATCGGTCTTCGCATCTGCGAGAATTTTCACAAAACCTTCCGTCGTCTGGTTGACCTTGGAGCGACCATTCGCGGTGAACGGGAACTTCCCGACCGTATAGGCCACGCCGGCCTGCTTCAGTTCTTCCTCGGTCCTGCCGACGGTCGACACCTCGGGCGTCGTATACACGACCCCTGGAATGACGTCGTAGTTCACGTGGCCCGCCTGGCCCGCCAGGATCTCCGCGCAGGCGACGCCCTCATCCTCGGCCTTGTGCGCGAGCATCGGTCCTGCCACCACGTCACCGATGGCATAGATACCTTTCACATTGGTTGCAAAATGCGCATCGATCTGCACGCGGCCGCGAGTATCGAGCGCGACCCCGGCGTCCTGCAGTCCGAGGCCTTCGGTGTAGGGCACGCGGCCAATACAGACCAATACGACGTCGGCCTCAACCAGCTCCTGGGCACCGCCGGCGGCCGGTTCGACCTTGGCGGCAAGCCGGTTGCCCGAAGTATCAATGCCGGTGACTTTTGCGCCGAGCTTGAACGCAAAGCCCTGCTTTTCCAGGATGCGCTGAAACTGCTTCGCAACCTCGCCATCGATCCCCGGTAAGATACGGTCCAGAAATTCCACGACGACGACTTCGGCGCCGAGCCGGTGCCACACCGAGCCGAGCTCGAGCCCGATCACGCCGGCGCCGACGATCAGTAATTTTCCGGGCACATTGTCGAGCGACAATGCGCCGGTCGAGGATACGATACGCTTCTCGTCGATCTCGATGCCCTTCAGCCTGGCAATATCGGAGCCGGTGGCGATGACGATGTTCCTGGTCTCGACGGTCTGCGCGCTGCCGTCGAGGCCTGTGACTTCGACTTTCCCGGTGCCGAGAATCCTGCCCTTGCCGTGGATGACGTCGACCTTGTTCTTCTTCATCAGGAAGTCGACGCCCTTGACGTTGCCGTCGATGCCCTGCTGCTTGAAGTTCATCATCGAGGGCAGGTCGAGCTTCGGCGCGGAGACGCTGACGCCCATCTTGGCGAATGAATGCCCCGCCTCCTCGAACATCTCCGAAGCGTACAACAAGGCTTTCGACGGCATGCAGCCGACATTGAGGCAGGTGCCGCCCAAAGTCGGGTTCTTCTCGACCACGGCAACCTTCATGCCGAGTTGCGCCGCGCGGACGGCGCAGACATATCCGCCCGGCCCGGTGCCGATGATGACAAGATCGTAAGTAGCCATGAATGAAACCCTATCCCTGGAAAGTGGCGCCCGTCAGCGCCCGCCCGATACATCGAGGATGGCGCTGGTCACGTAGGAGGCCTCCTCCGACATCAGCCAGAGAATGGCGTTGGCGATCTCCTCGGCATGGCCGATGCGCTTCATCGGCACCATATGCGCCAGCCGGTGCGCGCGGTCGGGCTCGCCGCCTGAGGCATGGATGTCGGTATCAATCAGCCCGGGCCGGATCGCCGCGACCCGGATGCCCTCGCCGGCGACTTCATATCCAAGCCCGATCGTGAAGGAATCGATCGCACCCTTGGAGGCCGCGTAGTCGACATAGGTGTTGGGTGAGCCGAGCTTGGCCGCGACCGACGACAAATTGACGATCACGCCGCCCATGCCGCCGTGACGCGTCGACATCCGCTTCACGGCCTCGCGCGCGCACAGCATGCTCCCGGTCACGTTGACCGCCATCATGCGCTGGATGCGCTCGGCGCTCATCTCGTCGACCCGCGAGGTGGTCGCGACGATGCCGGCATTGTTGACCAGCGCCCCGAGCGTGCCGAACTTGTCGGCGGCCTTGAACAGCTTGAGGATGTCGCTCTCCTCGCCGACATCGCATTTCACCGCCACCGCCTTGCCGTTGCTGGCCTCGATCGCGGCGACCGTGCCGCGGGCGGCGGCCTCGTTGCTGGCATAGCCGATGCAGACGCGATAGCCGCGTTCCGCCGCAGCGACCGCGGTGGCGCGGCCAATACCGCGGCTGCCGCCGGTAATGATCACAACTTTGTCGGTCAAGTTTGCCCCCGAGAACTATTGGAAACGCCTAACCTCGCAGCACAGCCGATGCCAAGACCTGCTTGCGCGCCGCGATCCGATCAAAGATCCAGCACCAGCCGCGCCGGGTCCTCCAGGCTTTCCTTGACGCGCACCAGGAACGTGACCGCCTCCTTGCCGTCGATGACGCGGTGATCGTAGGACAGCGCCAGATACATCATCGGGCGGATCTCGACCTTGCCGCCGATCGCCATCGGACGTTCCTGGATCTTGTGCATGCCGAGGATGCCCGACTGCGGCGCATTCAGGATCGGCGTCGACATCAGCGAGCCATAGATGCCGCCATTGGTGATGGTGAAGGTGCCGCCCTGCATCTCGTCGATCTTGAGCTGACCGTCGCGCGCGCGGCGGCCGAAATCGGCGATCGACTTCTCGATCTCCGCGATCGATTTCTGGTCGCAGTCACGCACCACAGGCACCACCAGCCCCTTGTCGGTGCCGACGGCAACGCCGATGTGATAATAGTTCTTGTAGATCAGGTCGCTGCCGTCGATCTCGGCGTTGGCGGCCGGAATGTCCTTCAGGCCCTGGACGCAGGCCTTGGTGAAGAAGCCCATGAAGCCCAGCTTGCTGCCATGCTTCTTCTCGAACACATCCTTGTATTGGGCGCGCAAGGCCATCACATGGGTCATGTCGACCTCGTTGAAGGTCGTCAGCATGGCCGCCGTGTTCTGCACGTCCTTGAGCCGCCGCGCGATGGTCTGGCGCAGCCGCGTCATCTTCACCCGCTCTTCGCGGGCCGCATCATCCGCCGGCGA
>NZ_JBAURI010000282.1:0-5555 GCF_049581145.1 Bradyrhizobium sp. | reverse complement strand
GAATATAGCCACGTGGTCGCTGCCCTGATTCGCCGCTTCCAAGAGGCCAAACAGTCCGGTGCTGCCGACGTCACGGTCTGGGGCACCGGCACGCCGCGGCGGGAGTTTCTGTATGTCGACGACATGGCGGACGCCTGCGTGCACCTGATGAAGACCTATTCGGCGAGCGAGATGGTCAATATCGGCACCGGCTCCGACATCACCATCGCCGATTTCGCCCGCCTGGTGGCGGCGACCGTCGGCTACACCGGCGCGATCAGCTACGATATCTCGCGGCCCGACGGCACCCCGCAAAAACTGCTCGATGTCAGCCGGCTCGACAGCTTGGGCTGGCACGCCCGCACCTCGCTGGAGGACGGCATGCGGCTGGCGTATCGGGCGTATCTGAATGAGTCGACGCAGCCGGTGGAGTCGTCCACCGTTCCTCCCGTCAGCGTCGCGTAGTCGAATGGGTGGCAAAGTGGCGGGCAGGCAGTTCCTCCCGTCATTGCGAGCGCAGTGAAGCAATCTAATCTTTCTTTCTTGGCGGCCCGATGGATGCTTCGCTGCGCTCGCAATGACGGCGGAGAAACTAACGCGCCGCCGCGCGGGGCGGCGCCTTGGCCAGCGCCAGCGCCATTGCTGAGATCAGCGGCTTCATGAAAAAAGCATCATTGGCCGGATAGATATCCGTGCGCAGGCCGTGGGCTTTCAATTCGTCCGAGACCGCAGGTCCGACGGAGGCGATCGGGGTCTTGGCAAGACCCTCGCGCAAGCGCGCCTCCGAGCCTTTTGTGCGCGCCACCTCGATCAGGCGGCGAATCTGCCCCAGATTGGTCAGCGCGATCGCGTCGACGCGGCCGTTCGCCATTTCCTCGATCGCGGTCATGATGTTGGCATCCGCGGCCTCGGCGTCATAGACGTAGGGCAGCACGGCATCGACGCTGGCGCCCCGTGCGGTGACGGCGCGGATCAGCGCGCTGTGATCCTTGTCGGGATAGAGCTGCAGCCCAAGCCGATGGCCCTCGAGGTCGATCTGCGACAGCATCTCGGCGATGCCCTCGGAGGTGGGCTTTTCCGTGGTCTGCTGCGGTTCCAGTCCGATTTCGCGCAAGGCCCGGCCGGGTTTTGGGCCGCGCGCGAATTTGCGCGCTTGGCCGAGCGCCCTGATGAAATCCTGCTCAGCACCGATTCGCCGCGCCAGCTTCACCAGCCGACGCAGGCCTTCACCGGTCAAAAGTACCAGGTCATCGAATGGCCGCGCGATGCAGCGGCCGATCCAGGCCTCGATCGGCGCGGGGTCAGGCGCGTCATGGATGGCGAACATCGGGCATTGCAGCACGTCGGCGCCCTGCTCGCTGAGCAGCCGGGAAAACTGCGCCTCCTCGCGCGTCTCCAGGATCAGGATGCGATAGCCGTTGAGGCGTTCAGCCGGGATTCTTGCTGCCATGTCGTGCTTCTCAAAAGTTTCTTGCGTCCCAACCCATCCAATCAGCGCCGCGTTCATCCTGACTCCCAACCGGCCGTTGGCGCAAGGGCGCGGGCGATGCTAGAGCAGGGCACTGCGGTTCCCGCTTCTCCTGCTCAAGACCTGATCAGCCGCCATGCCCGATCCCGACTACGTGTTGACGCTGTCCTGCCCCGATCGTCCCGGCATCGTTTCGGCCGTCTCGACCTTTCTCGCCCATAACGGGCAGAACATTCTCGATGCCCAGCAGTTCGGCGATGTCGAGACAAACAAGTTCTTCATGCGCGTGGTGTTCACCGCGGCCGACCTCGCGGTGGGATTGGTGCCGCTGCAGACCGCCTTCTCGGCGATCGCGGAACGCTTCGCCATGGACTGGCAGATGCGCGACCGCGCCAGCAAGCGGCGGGTGATGCTCCTGGTCTCGAAGTCCGACCATTGCCTGGTCGACATTCTCTACCGCTGGCGAACCGGCGAACTGGCGATGATTCCGACCGCGATCGTCTCCAATCATCCGCGGGAGATCTATGCCGGGCTCGATCTGTCCGGGATCGCGTTCTATCATCTGCCGGTAAAGAAGGACACCAGGCGCGAGCAGGAAAGTGCGATCTGGGATCTCGTGGGCCAGACCGAAACCGATCTCGTGGTGCTTGCCCGCTACATGCAGATCCTTTCCGACGAACTGACGGAAAAACTCGCCGGACGCTGTATCAACATCCACCACTCGTTCCTGCCGGGATTCAAGGGCGCCAAACCCTATCATCAGGCGCATGAGCGGGGCGTCAAACTGATCGGCGCCACCGCTCATTACGTCACCAGGGATCTCGACGAGGGCCCGATCATCGACCAGTACGTCGAGCGCATCAGCCACCGCGATACGCCCGAGGACCTCGTGCGCAAGGGCCGAGACATCGAGCGCCGCGTGCTGGCGCGCGCGATCCGCTACCATCTGGAGGATCGCGTGATCCCGAACGGCCGCAAGACCGTGGTGTTCGTGGACTGATCAGCTGTCCAGCTCCGTGTGTTTGCACCGGCCGCCGGCTAGTGCACCGGGTTCAGCGCAGACGATTGCACCGGACCCGTCGAAGACGCCGGACCGGACGACGACGATGAGCTGGATGTCGCCGGCTGGTCGCCGCGCTGGTCGGCCGGCAATTGGCGCAGCCGCTCCCGCTCCTTCATGTATTCGTCGTATTTCGCGGTGCCGGGTCGTGGCGGCGCATCGGCCGGCAGCCCGCCCGCCCATTTTGGAACGTAGTCGCCCATGCTGGCCGAGAGTTTTTCATTGATGGACGCGCAGCCTGCGAGGCTGCAGGCCAACAGGACGGACGCGAGCAGGTTCACGAGCTGGCGGGGACTGAACTTCATGCGGGACGCGTCAAAGCCTTTTGCTGGCGAGGGGTGGGGCAACGCCTATGTGCCCCCGCGACCCTCTAAGATATATCCGTAAGATTGACGAATTACGGCGCTCGAGGTAAAATAACACCTCAATCTGGTTTTCTTAGACATTTGGTTTTCTGTCGATCAGCGCAGGGATGATGTCACTGCCCGACGGCCACACCGATGGTCGCGATTGACAATGGCCTTCAACCGAGACGCCATGGGGCACCGCTATACGGCGGAAAAATCTAGGCTATGGTGAGGCGAGCGCCGGGGGACTCGGCACGGGGACCGACCAGGGGAGGACGAGTTGATGTTTGTTGATGCCAGGATGCTGTGCGAGGTGCTGTGCAAGCTTCCGTCGCGGGCCGTGTTGGGCGCAGCGATGCTGGGTGCCTTGACGTTCGGGCCGGCGCGCGCCGAGGATACCGTGAAAATCGGCTTGATCCTGCCGATGACCGGGGGCCAAGCCTCGACCGGCAAGCAGATCGACAATGCGATCAAGCTCTACATGGAGCAGCACGGCGACACCGTCGCCGGCAAGAAGATCGAGATCATCCTGAAGGATGACGCCGCCCTGCCGGACAAGACCAAGACGGAGGCGCAGGAGCTGATCGTCAACGACAAGGTCAATTTCATCGCTGGCTTTGGCGTCACGCCGGCAGCGTTCGCCGCGGCGCCCCTGGCGACCCAGGCCAAGATCCCGGAAGTCGTGATGGCCGCGGGCACCTCGATCATCACCGAGAAATCGCCCTATATCGTCCGCACCAGCTTCACGCTGGCGCAATCCTCCACCATCATCGGCGACTGGGCGGTCAAGAACGGCATCAAGAAGGTTGCGACCCTGACCTCGGATTATGCGCCCGGCAATGACGCGCTGAACTTCTTCAAGCAGCATTTCACTGCCGGCGGCGGCCAGATCGTCGAGGAGGTCAAGGTGCCGCTGGCCAATCCGGATTTCGCCCCGTTCCTGCAGCGGATGAAGGACGCCAAGCCCGACGCCATGTTCGTGTTCGTGCCGGCCGGCCAGGGCGGCAACTTCATGAAACAATATGCCGAGCGCGGGCTCGACAAGGACGGCATCAAGGTGATCGGCCCCGGCGACGTAATGGACGACGACCTGCTCAACGGCATGGGCGATGCGGCGCTCGGCACGGTCACCGCGCATATCTATTCGGCGGCCCATCCCTCGGCGCTGAACAAGGCGTTCGTCGCGGCCTACAAGAAGGATTTCGGCAGCCGTCCGGGCTTCATGGCCGTGAGCGGCTACGACGGTATCCATCTGATCTACGAGGCGCTGAAGAAGACCGGCGGCAACACCGACGGCGACGCGCTGATCGCCGCGATGAAAGGCATGAAGTGGGAAAGCCCGCGCGGCCCGATCTCGATCGATCCGGACACCCGCGACATCGTCCAGAACGTCTACATCCGCAAGGTCGAGAAGGTCGACGGCGAGCTCTATAATGTCGAGTTCGAGACTTTTGAAGCCGTGAAGGACCCGGGCAAGACGAAGAAGTGACGCCGAACAACGCGCCATCTCCTCATTCTCCACGTCATGCCCGGGCTTGACCTGGCTCGACCCAGGCATCCATGATTTCTCTTCACGATGTAGAGGCAAAAGACGTGGATGGCCGGCCCTTCGCCGCGCCGAAGGGGCTTCGGCCCCACAGGCGAGACAAGCCCGGCCATGACGACGTATCTTTCGTGTTGCGGTTTTGCTGAACTGATCCCATGACCTCTGTCCTCACCAATTTGTTCGACGGCGTGGCTTACGGCATGCTGCTGTTCGTGCTGGCCTGCGGGTTGGCTGTCACCCTCGGACTGATGAATTTCGTCAATCTCGCGCATGGCGCGTTCGCGATGGCGGGCGGCTATGTCTGCGCGGTGCTGGTCAACCGGCTCGGTTGGCCGTTCTTCGCCGGCCTGCCGCTGGCGTTCGCGGCGAGCGCCGCCATCGGCACGCTGCTGGAGCGGCTGTTGTACCGCCATCTCTACAGCCGCAGTCATCTCGACCAGGTGCTGTTCTCGATCGGTCTCGTCTTCATGTCGGTCGCGGCGGTCGACTACATCATGGGATCGTCGCGGGTCTTCATCAATCTGCCGGCGGCGCTGGAAGGCCAGTTCGATATATTCGGCGTCGGCGTCGGCCGCTACCGGCTGATGATCATCGTGATTTGCGGCCTTTTGACTGTGGCGCTGCAACTGGTGCTGGCGAAAACACGATTTGGCTCCAGGCTCCGCGCCGCGGTCGACGATCCGCGCGCCGCCAGCGGGCTTGGCATCAACGTGCCGCAGGTGTTCGCCTTTACCTTTGCATTCGGCTGTGGCCTCGCTGGCCTCGGCGGCGCGCTGAGCGCGGAAATCCTCGGCCTCGATCCGTATTTTCCGCTGAAATTCATGATCTACTTCCTGATCGTGGTGACGGTCGGCGGTTCTTCCAGCATCACCGGGCCGTTCCTGGCGGCGCTGCTGCTCGGCATCAGCGACGTCGCCGGCAAATATTATTTTCCCAAGATGGGACCGTTCGTGATCTACACCATCATGATCGTGATCCTGCTGTGGCGTCCCAACGGCCTGTTCGGCCGCACCGCCTCGCGTTGAGCCGAGATGAGCGCGCCAACCGACGTCGGATATCATGCAAGGCTGAAGGCGCGCTGGCGTCCAAGCGAGGCCGTGTTCTGGCTTGCGGTCGCGGCCTGCGCCTTCGCGTTTCCCTCGCGCTATCTGATCA